>JALOSO010000145.1 GCA_025458385.1 Paracoccaceae bacterium
GGATATTCAAACTCTCCGCACCCGCCACCCCGATCACTGGATGCGCGCGACCGCGATCCGCGCGTTGACGCTCGACGCCGTGGCGGCCGCGAATTCGGGCCATTCGGGGATGCCGATGGGGATGGCTGACGTGGCGACCGTGCTGTTTTCCAAGCATCTGAAGTTCGACCCCAAGGCGCCGCGCTGGCCCGACCGTGATCGGTTCATCCTGTCGGCAGGGCATGGCTCGATGCTGATCTACAGCCTGTTGTATCTGACCGGCTATGCCGACGTCACGCTGGACCAGATCAAGGCCTTCCGCCAGTGGGGCGCGATCACCGCGGGCCACCCGGAATACGGCCATGTCGCGGGGGTCGAGACCACCACCGGCCCCCTGGCAGGGCATCGCCAATGCCGTGGGCTTTGCCATGGCCGAGGAACACCTGCGCGCCCGCTGGGGGGCAAAGGTTCAGGACCATTACACCTGGGTCATCGCGGGCGACGGCTGCCTGATGGAAGGCGTTTCCCAGGAAGCCATCGGCATCGCCGGCAAGCAGCGGCTGAGCCGGCTGATGGTGCTGTGGGACAACAACGGCATCACCATCGACGGCAAGGTGTCCTTGTCCGATGTGACCGACCAGAAGGCGCGCTTTGCCGCCTCTGGCTGGGACGTCTTCGAATGCGACGGCCACGACCCCGCCGACATCGACCGGGCGATCACCGCCGCAAAGGCCTCCCCCGGCCCCGCGATGATCGCCTGCAAGACGCATATCGCCATCGGCCATGCCGCGCAGGACACCTCGAAGGGCCATGGCGCGCTGACCGACAAGGTGCAACTTCAGGCCGCCAAGGATGCCTATGGCTGGTCCGGCGGCCCGTTCGAGGTGCCCGCCGACATCAAGACCTGGTGGGAGGCTGTGGGCAAACGTGGTGCTGCGGCGCATGCAGAATGGCAGGCACGGCTGAACGGCCTGTCAGCGGCGAAGAAGGCCGAGTTTGAACGCGTCTTTGCCGCTGAGGCTCCGGCCCAGTTGAATTCTGCCATCCGCGCCGTCAAGAAACAGGCGGTGGCCGATCTGCCAAAGCTCGCCACCCGCTCGGCCTCGGAAAAGGTGCTGGCGGCGGTGAACCCGGTCATGCCCGAAACCTTTGCAGGTTCGGCCGACCTGACGGGATCGAACAACACCAAGACCGCCAACCTTGGCACCTTCTCGCCCGAGGATCGCAAGGGCCGCTACATGCACTGGGGCATCCGCGAACATGGCATGGCGGCGGCGATGAACGGCATGGTGTTGCACGGCGGCGTGCGGCCCTATTCCGGCACCTTCATGGCCTTTACCGACTATGCCCGCCCGGCGATGCGGCTTTCGGCGCTGATGGGCGTGCCGGTCATCTATGTGATGACGCATGACAGCATCGGCCTTGGCGAAGACGGGCCCACGCACCAGCCGGTCGAGCATCTGGCGATCAGCCGCGCCACGCCGAACACACTGGTGCTGCGCCCGGCTGATCTGGTCGAGGTTGCGGAATGCTGGGAAATCGCGCTGAGCCAGAAAACCACGCCCTCGGTCATGGCCCTGTCGCGCCAGAACCTGATCGCGGTGCGCAAGGTGCACAGCAACCAGAACCTGTCAGCCAAGGGCGCCTATGTGCTGGCCGAGGCGACGGGCAAGCGGCAGGTCATCCTGATCGCCACGGGGTCAGAGGTGGAAATCGCGATCAAGGCGCGCGAGGCGCTGCAGGCGGAAGGCATCGGCACCCGCGTCGTCTCGATGCCCTCAATGGAGCTGTTCGCGGCCCAGGACGCGGCCTACCGCCGCAAGATCCTGCCTTCAGGCCCCGTGCGGGTGGCCATCGAGGCGGGCGTGCGCCAGGGCTGGGACCGCTGGCTTCTGGGAGAGCGGGGACGCGAAGCCAAAGCCGCCTTCGTCGGCATGTCCACCTTCGGCGCAAGCGCCCCCTACGAACGCCTCTACAAGGAATTCGGGATAACCCCGGAAGGAACCGTCGCCGCCGCCGCGAAAGCCATGGTGTGAGTCATCGACGTCTTTCCAGCGCCGGCAGGGCACACTGTTCTTGACCGGTTCTGGCGGTTTTGCACGGGCATGACAGGTACGGACACAACGACCGCAAATGCCGGCTGTTCAAAGCGCTGGCTTGATCATCAGGTTCTTGGCCATTGCTGGTGTCGTCACCGCAAAATTCTCCGGGCCAAGATCCTGCAAATGCGCAAAGAGCATGGCGATGAAGGATTGGACATAGGTCGGCTTTTGGTCACCGTAAGGGTCGATCACGATCAGCGTCGGCTGGCGAAGGGGGTCCGAGATCGGGATGCGGATCAGGGCCTCATGATCCGGGCTGGCAAGCTGGTGTGGCCGCATGTTCAGGATTGATACGCCCAGTCCGTTTACCACCGCAGCACGGACGGTTTCGTAGGAACGGCTGCGCAGGGCGACCTTTGGCCTGCGCGCGGCAAAATCGAACAGCGTCAGCAGGTAGGTGCGTGTTTCCGGCAAATCCAAAAGGATCAGCGGGCGTTCTGCCAAGTCTTGCATGGACACAGTACTTTGCTGCGCCAAAGGATCGTCGCAGCGCAGCAAAGCATGGGCTGGAAACCGACAGACCGGGGTGATCGCACCGGTGAAATCCTCGCCGATGTCATAGGTCAGCACAAGGTCAAGCTCGCCGTTCGCCAACCATCCGCGCAGCTCGGTCTGGTCACCTTCCTGCAGGACGATGTCGCAGGTGCCGTTGGCATCGATGTAACGCCGGATGACCGGCGGAATCAGCAGCGCGCCAAGCGGCGAAAAGCACCCCAGCCGCAGGACAGGCGCGGGACGGTCGGCAAACTCGCGGGTTGAACGTTCAAACTCCAGCCCCGCGGCCAGAAACCGGCGGACCGAGACGAGGAAGCGCTGCCCTGCGGGCGTGACATCAACCCCGTGGCCCGCGCGGCGCGTGAAGATGCGCGTGCCGATCTCATCTTCTGCCGCGGAAATGGCCGCAAGGATCGAGGAGGAGGAAATCCGGAAGGCCTTGCACGCCTCGGAAATGCTGAGGTCGAATACCGGGGAGTGCAGGATCGTACGTTAAGGCTGTTTGTTCACCTTTTTGGCCACCTGTATTCGCCGGTGAGGAGGATATCGGCCCATCCGAGAGGCGAGGTGTGCGCCAGAAGATCGGCGGGGCTGTCCAGTCCTTCGCTTTTTCGGTGGTTGACCGCTTGGCCGAGATGCTTGGTGGTCCAGTAGATGATGATGGCGGCGGTTCAGATTGAGGCCTGCCATTCTGAAGTGCTGGCCTTCGGTGGTGCGGTCGCGGATTTCACCCTGGCGACCGATGCGAAGGGCGTTTTTCAGAGCATGATGGGCCTCACCCTTGTTCAGGCCGATCTGGGCACGGCGCTGCATGTCGGCATCAAGCACCCATTCGATGATGAACAGCGTCCGTTCCACCCGCCCGATTTCCTTGAGGGCTTCGGCCAGCGCATGCTGGCGGGGGTAGGCTGCAAACTTGCGCAGCAGTTGGCTGGGTGGCATCACACCCGCGACCATGGTGGCAGCGCTGCGCAAGATGTCTGGCCAGTTGGCGGTGATTTTGCCGCCGATCAGGCCCTTCAATTCCTTTGGGATGCTGGTTGGGCCGAAGACATAAAGCCGCTTGGAGGGCAGATCGCGGATGCGGGGAATGAACTGGAAGCCCAAGAGAGCGGTGACTGCAAAGACGTGGTCAGTAAAGCCGCCGGTGTCAGCATATTGCTCTTTGATATTGTGACCGGTGTCGTTCATCAGCAGACCACCAAGGGTGTAAGGGGCTTCGCTGACCGTCGCTGGAATGGTCTGGGTGGCGAAGGGCCCGAACTGATCAGAGACGTGGGTATAGGCTTTGAGCCCCGGCTCATTGCCATATTTGGCATTGATCAGGTTCATGGCCTCACCTTGGCGGGTGGTCGGGAAAAACTGCCCGTCGCTGGAAGCGGTGACGCCCGCACCCCAGAACCGGGCCACAGGCAGGGCAGATTGCGCCTCGATCACCACGGCCAGTGCGCGGTTGAGCGCATCGCTTTCGACATGACAGCGAGACAGGCGCGAAAGCTGGAAATAGTCATGTGTATCAGTGGCTTCGGCCATTTTGGTCAGTCCAAGATTTAGCCCTTCGGCCAACAGGACATTCAGCAGGCCGATCTTGTCAGTGCAGGGTGCCCCGGTGCGGATGTGGGTGAAGGCTTCGGTAAAACCCGTCGCATCATCTACCTCCAACAAGAGATCGGTGATCCGGATATCTGGCAATCTCTTGTACAGGTCCAGGACGAGGTCTTCAGCTTCGACGGGGACGGCGGCGCTCAACCGCCCGATTTTCAGGGAACCGTCTTCAATGCTGCCGCCCGGAATGGCGCCTGCTTTGGCGGCAGCGGCCAAGCGTTCCAATGCCTGTGCCATACGAGTCTTGCGGTCTGCCAGCCAATCTGCCGGATCGAAAGGCAGGACCAGTCGAGGTGTTGTTTGAACAGCAGCAATTGGCACGAGGGCATGCTTCAGATCGGCATAACGCCGGGAATGGGTCAGCCAAATATCGCCGGAACGAAAAGCTTCGCGCAAATGGAACAGGACCGCCACTTCCCAAAGCCGATGATCGCCGGGATCCTGGGCCTGAAGATGACGGTGCCATTTTGAGCCTCGGCGTAGAAAGATTGTCGGCCTATCCAATGTTTGCGCGCCTGCAACAACAAGCTGCGCGGCGACGATCAGCGGCGCGGCCACAGGTGCCGCCTGAATATCGAGCGCCCGCAACATGCGCGGGGCGTAGCGCCTGAACCGATGGTAGCCTTGGCCGACACAAGCCAAAGCATCCGCCGCCATTGTGTCTGTCAACTGCATGGCAGTAGCGACAAGGCCTTCGAGATCGTTCCATCCGCACGCCGTGGCAATCGCCGCTTCAAGGGGAGCACCGTCGACGCGCGCTTCAGGGAGAGCCGCACCCAAGCCCGAGAAGGCGCATAATGTGTCATGCAGTGTGCCTTTGGCATCAGTGATGCGAACATCGCACAGCATCTTCGCCTTGTGCCAAGTCTTGCCCACAATACGGTCATGGGTTTCAACCACGGTGTCGGAAATGGCGGCTTGCCACTCCAGGGCGCAGACAGCAAGAATAGCCAGCCGCCGTTCATCGGAAATGTCGCGCAGATCGTCAGTAAAGTAGCGCTCCCCCTGCCTACGAAGACGGGTGAACCGATGCGGTGGGATACCATCGAGGGCGGCAGTTGATAACCCAAGCCCCTGTAGAAACTCCCGCCGATCCAGCACGCGGTTCATATCGGCCGAGTTCTTGCCCACCTCGAAGTAACGCAACCAAATGAACCGGCTGATGCCGCCATCCACTGTCTCGGACAGCAGGGCATCGCGTTTGGTCCTCATCCCGGTATCGAGACGCTCGACGATGCGTGCTTCGATCCGGCGTTCGGCGGCTACAAGCGCGTCAGCACAAAGCCGTTCAATAACCGACACCCCCGGCAGGTTGGTCAGGGTGCGTCGGCACTCCTCAACGAAACGGCGTGCCAGATCCTCGTTGGAACGCGCGGCTTCGGACTCGGCTTCAAGCCAAGCCTTGAGGTCACGGGCACCCCGTCCGGTGAACATCTTGTAACCATAAATGGCCCGAAGTTCGATGAGATGATCGCGACGGGTCTCTTCCCGGACGGCGTAGCCTTCCAGATCAGCGGCTTGCATGCCAGGTTGGGCTGCAATGAACCTTATCACTGCCGCCGGGATGACGTCTTCGGCGGTCAGCAGGCGGCCGGGGTAGCGAAAGACGCAAAGCTGCAAGGCAAATCCAAGCCTTTCTGTGATCGCCGTCGTGCGCGGATGTGTTCGATGTCGTCGTCGGCCAGCGTGTAGTGCCGAAGCAGTGCGGCTTCATTGCTTGGCAGATTGAAGAGCGCGGCTCGTTGGCGCTCTGTCAGAATGGTGCGATGCGCCATGTTTCTTTTGCTTTCATAGAGGCCATTATCTGTATTTGTTTGTGATATGCGATAAGGAACAACTTCAATGGCAGAATGCACGGGCGAGCTGTCAGCATCTCAAACGAACGTTTGTGAAACATGCTGATCGGCTATGCCCGCGTCTCCAAGGCCGATGGCAGCCAGTCGCTTGATCTTTAAATCGATGCCCTGAATGCCGCCGACGTACCCGAGGGCCAAATTTATTCCGATCAAGCTTCGGGCAAAAAGGATGACCGCCCCGGGCTGGAGGCCTGCCTCAAGGCGTTGCGGACGAGCGATGTGCTGGTGGTTTGGAAACTCGACCGGCTCGGGCGCAGCCTGCATCACCTGGTCAGGACCGTGAGCATGCTGTCCGAGCGTGGCATCGGCCTGAAGGTGCTGACAGGTCAGGGCGCACAGATCGACACAACCACCGCAGCGGGCAGGCTGTCGTTCGGTATCTTCGCGGCCCTTGCCGAGTTTGAAAGCGCGCTGATCTGCGAACGCACCATGGCCGGCCTGCAAGCTGCCCGTGCGCGGGGCAGAAAGGGCGGCCGAAAGTTCGCCCTGACCAAAGCTCAGGTTCGGGTGGCGCAAGCCGCGATGGCCAACCGTGATACCAGCGTCGCTGAGCTGTGCAAGGAACGCGGGATACGCCCGGTCACCCTCTATCGATACGTCGACCCTAAAGGAAATCTCCGCGACTACGGCAAACAGGTTCTAGGAGCTTAACGTACGATCCTGCACTCTTCGGCATTCGACCCCTAAGATACCCGGCGGACCAACGCCCTAAGAAAACATCTAAAGAACCTGGGCATCAGAGCCGGGTCGATTCAGCCTTGACCCGATACAACAGATGCCGAGACTGAATATTTAGCCCGCATTCCCCAAGTGATTTGCTGACTTCGCTGTCGTGACCATATTATTTCCTATATAAATCAAGGCCTTAAAGGCTTCGATGGGCATGCTTGATGGATCACCCAGAGGGTGCGGGTGCGCAGCGGGGTGATCGGGTAGATTTCGACCCTCGTCTGCGGTTAGAATTTCGCGGCACACAGCTCAGGTCGCATGGTGGTCTGCTGGTGATGCGCGCGCTGCACAGCGCGCTCGGGTTGTTTGATCTTAAGCGTGTTCCTGCCAGATTTTTCATTCATTGCCACATTGATGAAACAGACCACGCGGTGCTTCTGATCGTGCAGTTCTGCAATCCGCACCATTACCTTGCAGGTGCAGAACCGTCGCGTGACTGACGCCCGGAATCCGCGCTGCAGCGAAAAAGGCCGATTTCAGCCACCGCCAGCACAAATCGACGGTCGTCCCGTTTGGCGCCGCACATAAATACGGGATCCAGCCTGCAAAAATGCACAGTAGCTTTCAATCAACGCGGGGGTAGTCTCGGGCTGTGTGTGCCCTGAACAACGAGGAAAAAATGAATCGCATGACCAAACTCTTGTCTGTGTCGCTGATTGCTGTCGCGGGCTTTGCCCTTGCCCAGACGGCTCTGTCCCCGATGGAGGCTCATGAGGCCCGCGAAGCGCATATGAAGCTGTACGGTCCACAATTGAAAATTCTGGGCGATATGGCAAAAGGCGATACCGCTTATGATGCGGCTGCGGCACAGGCCGCCGCTGACAAACTGGCCGAACTGGCCATGGTGGACCAGTCAACCTGGTGGCCGGAGGGGTCGGACAGCGACTCGGTTGCCGGATCGCGCGCCCTGCCGGTTATCTGGACCGATATGGAAGGTATCATGGCCAAACAATTGGCCCTTGAGGCGGCTGCAACGTCCATGCAGGCCGCCGCAGGGGTTGATCTGGCCAGTCTGCAGGGCGCAATGGGCGCAGTGGGCGGCAGCTGTGGCGGTTGCCACGAAGCCTATCGTAAGCCAGAATAAAGACAATCGCCCGGTCCGGGTGTCTGTGAAGGATAGACCGGAATGGGCAGGATCATCAACGGGCTGGCAGGACTGGTGGTGCTGGGCGCGGGTGCGGCCTGGGTGTTAAGTGCGCCCGTCGCCCCGCTTCCAGACTCCGCACTTGCCGGCCTGACGCCAGATTCGGCACGTTCATCGCCCCGAACATCTCGCCCGATCCGGTGCATGGGATCGGTGGGTGGACCGACGCGCAGATCATCAACGCCATTCAGCATGGTGTGGATCATGCGGGCAATCACCTGTATCCGGCTTTTCCCTATGCGTCCTACAACAAGGCCGAGTTGCAGGACTTGGTCGATCTGGTGGCCTTCTGGCGCACCCTGCCTGTCTCGGACGTGCCCAGCCAACCGCATGAGGTGGGCCTGCCGTTTTCCATCCGCCGTGCCGTCGGCCTGTGGAAGCTGATGTTTGCCAGCGATGACTTTGTCATTCAGGGCGATCTGACGGCAGAACAGACACGCGGGCGCTATCTGGTCGAGGCGTTGGGCCATTGCGCCGAATGCCACACGCCCCGCAACATGCTGGGTGGTCTGTCACGCGACCGGTGGCTGTCTGGCGCGCCCAACCCTTCGGGCGAGGGACGCATTCCCAATATCACGCCCGGCGCCTTGACATGGTCCGAAGGCGAGATTGCCGAATATCTGAAATCCGGGTTCACGCCAGAGTTTGATACGGCCGGTGGTTCCATGGCCGAAGTGGTCAAGAATACCGGTCAATTGTCAGACGCCGACCGCGCGGCGATTGCGGCCTATCTGAAGATTGTGCTGGAAGTTGCGACCGCTCCTGCGGCCCCGTGATCCTGATCGGCCAGTACGACTGCTCGTTCATGCGCGCCATCGTCCTAGGTACAAAGAACTACCTGTTCGTCGGTTCCAAAGCAGGCGGCATGGCCGCAGCCATCGCCCACACCCTGATCGAGACCGCCAAGCTCAACGCCGTCGATCCTAACGCCTGGCTCCCTTACACCCTCGCCCGCATCCCCGACGACAAAGATCACCAAGGTCGATGACCTGATGCCGTGGCGCTGGAACGGATAGCGGTCAGGCCGGACGGTTACACAGAACGAGGAACTGTTGCGACTGCGATCACCATCACGGTTGATGTTCAAGCACCATCAAGCGCTTCGGTTGCGTCCCAAAGATGTCTCAATCTTTCCAAAAAGGCTGGGTTTAAGCATTGATTATCGGATTGCTGTAATAAGCGAACGAAGTCTTGCTTTCACGCAGCGTGGACAATCAGCATGGCAGCGCAGGACGCCTGCTTTCGGAATTCCTTCGCTGAGCGGTGAAACCGACGGTGCGGATGGTGGTGGTATGGCGCGGATGCGCTTGCCGTCCGCACGGAGTCGGGGCGAAAGATGACGCAACAATCAGATGGTGGGATCACTGGCAAAGGGCTGGCAGCCAAACGGCTGCGCGGTCTTTACGGCTTTGCGGTCATTGTTGTTCTGATGGTGCGCGGCGCGGCAACGCCGGTTGTGGCCGAACCAGTGGCCCTGTGCGCTGGCATGGGGGGCTGAGACCATGCCAACGTCATTCGAAGTCATCTTTCTTGGCACACTCGCAAAGATCGACACAACGCAAGGCAACGAGGTTGCCGAAAATGCTGGCGGTATTCTTGGCACATATGGCTCAGTCGGCAGCCCGCTAAGCAGTCAGGTCCGTAACCTGACAGCCAATGACACAACCGAAGATGAAGACGACACCTACGATACCGACAACAGCGGCGGTTTCGACAGCTTTCGGATCAACGGCGGCGCGGCGCAAAACTTTGACGCTGTGGCCACCTATACCGCGACCATCACCTACACTGATGGCACGACGGCCACGATCACGGCAACCGTGTTTCAGGATACGTCCGGAAACACCTATCTGGTGCCGGAAGAGACGAACAACGCCGATCAGTTGGCGCTGACAGCCAAGCCAATTCAGTCGCTCGCGCTGAACAGTGTAACGGCGAGTTCGGGCGACATGCTTGCCAACAGGGTGGCGGGTGATTTCAAATCGGTCGTCGATGGCACGGCTGGCAACGATTCCATGAACGTGGGCTACACGGATGCGCAGGGCGACCAGATCACCGAAGGCAATGATTCCATCAATGGTGGCGCAGGCAATGACACGATCAACGCCGCGGGTGGCAATGACACGATCAATGCGGGTGACGGCGCGGACAGCCTGAACGGTGGCAGCGGAAGTGACCAGATTTACGGGCAAGGCGGCAATGACACGGTCACGGCGTCGGCTGGCTATGACCAGGTTTATGGCGGTGATGGCAATGATAACCTGAGCGGTGGCAACGACAGTTATGACGACCTTTATGGCGGGGCGGGTGACGATACGATCACGGCAGGCAGTTTCGATTCCGACTATGTGTTCGGCGGATCGGGGCAGGACCTGCTTTATGGCGGTGATGGCAACACTGACCTTGTCTGGGGCGGGGCGGGTAATGACACGGCCTATGGTGGCAATGGCAATGATTTCGTTTCCGGCGGCATCGGCAATGACAGCGTTTTTGGTGACGCTGGCAACGATACCATTTCAGGTGATGACGGCACCGATACCGTGGATGCAGGCGCGGGCAACGATTCCGTTTCGGGCGGGGCTGGCGCGGACAGCATCATCGGGGGGGATGGCGCGGATCTGATCCGGGGTGATGTGCTGGTCACCCCAATCGCGCCTTACACGTCGACCGGTGGCGATGCGACCACCGTGTCCTTTACCAACAATTCGACCCAGACAATTGAAGTGGTCTACCTTGAAG
This sequence comes from Paracoccaceae bacterium, assembly GCA_025458385.1. Classification (GTDB taxonomy): domain Bacteria; phylum Pseudomonadota; class Alphaproteobacteria; order Rhodobacterales; family Rhodobacteraceae; genus JAAFHS01. The sequence continues at coordinate 10,650 of JALOSO010000145.1, forward strand.
GGTCTGCCAACGGGATCGGCTACGGCACATTGGCGCCGGGCCAGTCAATCAGCATCAATACCTGGACCGGGCACACCTGGGCGCTGCGCGACACGGCCACGGGTGAGTGGGTGGCCGTTTACACCGGCGATGTGAACCAGACCATCAGCTACACCGGCCCC
>JALOSO010000008.1 GCA_025458385.1 Paracoccaceae bacterium
AGCTTACGCCTTTGCCGTCTCTTTCTTCTTGGCTTCGGTATAAACAAGGATCGGCTTCGCCCCGTTGTTCACGGCCTCATCCTTGACCACGACCTCTTCCACCGTGTCCATCCCCGGCAGTTCGAACATCGTGTCCAGCAGGATATCCTCCATGATCGACCGCAGGCCCCGCGCGCCCGTCTTGCGCTTGATCGCCCGCTTGGCAATCGCCGTCAGCGCATCTGGCGTGAAGGTCAGCTTGACCCCTTCAATGTCGAACAGCCGCTGATACTGCTTGACCAGCGCATTCTTCGGCTCGGTCAAAATCGTCACCAGCGCCGCCTCGTCCAGATCCGTCAGCGTCGCCAGCACCGGCAAGCGCCCCACGAATTCCGGGATCAACCCGAATTTCAGCAGGTCTTCCGGCTCCAGCTCCTTGAACAGCTCGCCCACGCCGCGTTCTTCCGGGCCCTTCACTTCCGCACCGAAACCGATGCCGCTGCCCTTGCCACGCTGCGCGATGATCTTTTCCAGCCCCGCGAAAGCGCCCCCACAGATGAACAGGATGTTCGTCGTATCAACCTGCAGGAATTCCTGCTGCGGATGCTTGCGCCCGCCCTGTGGCGGCACGCTTGCCACGGTGCCTTCCATGATCTTCAGCAAAGCCTGCTGCACGCCTTCGCCGCTGACATCCCGTGTGATCGACGGATTGTCCGACTTGCGCGTGATCTTGTCCACCTCGTCAATGTAGACGATCCCGCGCTGCGCCCGCTCCACATTGTATTCGCTCGCCTGCAGCAGTTTGAGGATGATGTTCTCCACATCCTCGCCCACATAGCCCGCTTCCGTCAGCGTCGTGGCATCCGCCATCGTGAACGGCACATCCAAATCCGCGCCAGGGTCTGCGCCAGCAGCGTCTTGCCACATCCCGTCGGCCCGATCAGCAGGATGTTCGATTTCGAAAGCTCAATATCCGTCTTCGACGAATGGTTCAGCCGCTTGTAATGGTTGTGCACGGCCACGCTGAGAACGCGCTTCGCATGCACCTGCCCGATCACATAATCATCCAGAACCTTGCAGATATCCCGCGGCGTCGGCACGCCATCTGTTGATTTCAGACCTGTCGCCTTGGTTTCCTCGCGGATGATGTCCATGCACAACTCGACGCATTCATCGCAGATGAATACCGTCGGACCCGCGATCAGCTTGCGCACCTCATGCTGGCTTTTGCCGCAGAACGAGCAATAAAGCGTGTTCTTGCTGTCGCTGCCTGAATTGTTCGCCATCGTCATCCTTTGCCGCCCTGCCGCGTTTGCCGCGCTTTGGGCCTTTCAAGACCGCTTTGATGAAAGCCTAAGACAACGCTCAGGCTTCCACAATGTCAAATCGCCCGCCCCGGCATAGGGTGCGGCGCCCGCATCACTTTGCCGTGTCATCCGCCTTGCCGCGGCTTTCCACGATCTCGTCAATCAGGCCCCAGGCCTTGGCATCTTCGGCTGACATGAAGTTGTCCCGCTCCAGTGCCGCCTCAACCGTCGCCAGATCCTGGCCTGTGTGCTTGACGTAAATCTGGTTCAGCCGCAGCTTCAGCTTTTCCGTCTCGCGTGCATGGATCATGATATCCGTCGCCTGCCCCTGATAGCCGCCCGATGGCTGGTGCACCATCACCCGGCTGTTGGGCAGCGAATAGCGCATCCCTGCATGGCCTGCCGTCAGCAAGAGGCTGCCCATGCTTGCCGCCTGCCCGATCACCAATGTGCTGACCTTCGGCTTGATGTATTGCATCGTGTCATAGATCGACAGGCCGCTGGTCACCACGCCACCGGGCGAGTTGATGTACATGCTGATTTCCTTTGACGGATTTTCCGCCTCCAGGAACAGCAGCTGCGCGCAGATCAGGCTGGACATGCCGTCATGCACAGGCCCGGACAAGAAGATGATCCGCTCCTTCAACATGCGGGAAAAGATGTCATAGGCCCGTTCGCCCCGGCTGGTTTGTTCAACCACCATGGGAACAAGGGTATTCATGTAGTGCTCAACCGGATCGCGCATGTTCGGCCTCTCTTGAACTTTTCTTGGAATATCGCCTGCTGGTGAACGGAATCTTAGTGGCGCGTTTCGGCGGCTGCAAGGGCACCTCTTTCTTTCGTTTGCGGGGGGCCTAAATGCGGCCCATGAGAGACGCCACACGCACCGCCGCCCTTTCCCGCCTGCATGGTTTTCTGCCGCGTGCGGGCCTTGCCTATGCCCGCGACCGCAACCGCGATCTGCCCGGGCATCACGCCGTTTCTGGCCTGTCGCCCTATATCCGCCACCGGCTGCTGCTGGAGGAAGAGGTGGCCGAGGCCGCCCTTGTCACGCATGGCGCGCAGGATGCCGAGAAATTCCTGTCCGAGGTCTATTGGCGCACTTATTGGAAAGGCTGGCTGGAACTGCGCCCGCGTATCTGGTCGGATTACAGGCAGGGCCTGCAGGCCGCGCTGAACCGTGTGGCCACCGAGGCCGGGTTGCGCAAGGAATGGGAAGCGGCTTGCGAAGGGCGCACGGGGATTGACGCCTTTGATCACTGGGCGAATGAACTTGTGACCGCCGGCTATCTGCACAACCACGCGCGCATGTGGTTCGCCTCGATCTGGATTTTCACCCTGCGCCTGCCGTGGGAGCTGGGGGCCGATTTCTTTTTGCGGCACCTGCTGGATGGTGATCCCGCCAGCAACACCTTGTCATGGCGGTGGGTTGGCGGGCTGCATACACCCGGCAAGACCTATCTTGCCACTGCAGAAAACATCGCCAAGAACACCAACCGCCGCTTTGCGCCCGAAGGCCTGGCTTGCGCACCGTTTCCCCTTCGCGCCCCGGCCCCGCCTGCCCCGGGCTCTGCCCCCACGGGCGATGACTGGGGCCGCGCGCCCAAGGTCGCCCTTCTGATGCATGAAGATGACCTTGACGCCCGTTGGCTGCTCGACCGGATCACACCCATCGCCACAGCGCTGGCCGCCCATCCCGCAGGCCGATCATCCTTGACCGTCGCGCCGATGGTCACCGATTTCACCACCGCGGCGTTGCAGGATGCCGCGTCTCGCCTGCCACCATCCCATCGCTTCGTTGACGGTGATATCGTCGGCGATCTGACCAAATGGGCGCGCGCCAGCGGGGCCACCGAAATCATCAGCCCCTACGCCCCCACCGGCCCTATGGCCGACACCCTGCGCGACCTCGCCCGCGCATTAGCGCCCTACGGCATCACCGTCGCCCGCGCCCTGCGCCCCTATGACGCCGCGCTTTGGCCCCATGCCACCCATGGCTTTTTCCGCTTCCGCGAAGCAATCGGGTCAACTGGCTTCAACGGCCGCTCATCGCTCCCTTCGGTCGCTCTTCGCTGAGATTCCAAGCGAAGAGCGACCGAAGGGAGCGATGAGCGCCCCCGGGGCTACCCTACAGCAACACCGGAAACCAATCCTCACGCAGCCTTTGACCTGCCACCATCCCATGGCCCGGAAACGGCGGTGAGGTCCGCCCCGGCCGCTCCACATAACGCGCATCATCGCCGACCAACCGCAAGGAAAACGCCCGCCGCCGCGCCCCCGCCGCGTTCCCGCGCGCGCCGTGCAATGTCCGGTAGTGAAACGCCACCGCATCGCCCGGTTCCATCTGCCATTCCAGAATACGCATGCCTTCCGCATCCGGGTCCGGTACGGCCATGTATTTCTCCGGGTCCGGATAGAAACTCGTCTCCGTCATCCAGCGTGTCGGCATCACCTCGCGCGGCCACAGATGACTGCCCGCCACACAGCGCAAACTTGCCTCCTTCACCGCATCCATCGGTGACCAGAAGCTGACAACCTGCTGCCCCTCCACGAAATAATACGGCCCGTCCTGATGCCACGGCGTTGCCCGGCTGGTCCCTGGCTCCTTCACCAGCACATGGTCATGAAACATCTGCACCCGCGCAGACCCCATCAACTGCGCAGCCACCCCTGCCGCTGCACTTTCGCGCACCACGCGCCCGAATTCCGGAATCCGCTCCCAGTTGCAGTAGTCATCAAAGAACCGCCCCGTATCCCCCGGCCGGTTGTTTTCCGCCGCATAGGGCCCCGGCGCGGCCATATTGCGATCAATCCCTGCCCGGATCACATCTACCCAATCGGCAAGCAGCCCCTTGATCAGCACCACCCCGTCGCGCTGGTAATCCGCCACCTGTTCCGCTGAAACCTGCATCGCATCCCCCTGCAACCAACCGCTCTTCGCTTCCTGCCGGGCGCTTATCGCGTGGTCAAGCGAAGACAGCCCGCAAGGGCTGGATGAGCGCCCCCTGCCCCGGCAAAACCCAACATGTCGCCCCAAGCGCCCGGCATTCCGCCCCCGTTCCCAACTTGAACCGCGCCAGCCCCGTTGCCGCCTCATGGTCCACCAGCCCCAGATCCAGCCGCAATACACCCTCGGCCCGCAGGGCCAAGGCCGCCTGCCACAGCATCACCCCATGCACCCCCTTGGCCCGCGCCGCCTCACCCGCCCAGCCCATTTGATAGGTCGCCGTCACTCCATGCCGCACAAAGCACATCGCCGCGCCCATTGCCCCGGCATGCCGCCATTCCCACAGCCGCAAACTGCTGTCTGGCAAAGCCCGCACAAAGGCCGCAGGCAAAGCCCGATACCCCCGCCCCAACCGTTGCGCCCCTTCTGCCGCCAGCAATGCCTCCAGACAGCCCGCCTTGCCCCGCGCCACGCGCACCTGCGGCAATGCACGCACCAGCCGGTTCCGCCATTTCCCCGCCATCGCCGCCAGCAGGGCCTCTGGTTCCGCTGCCAAATTCCACACCGCCACATGCTGCGGCGTCACCAGTGGCACCAGCCCGCACCCCGCCACACCCGCCTCCGGCACGGCCACCGTCGCCCCCACATGCCGCGCCAAAGCCCGCAGATCACCCCGCGAAACCGCTGCCCGCGGCACAAACCGAACGCCCCGCCGGTCCAGCCACTGCACCTGCCCCCCCGTCTGCACCTGCCCGCCCGTCTGCACCTGCCCGCCCGTGAGAACCGCCCGCCCCACCCGCGCGCCCATGGCCGCAGCCGCCACCGCATAGGCCGTGCTTTGCGGAAACGTCGCCTCCGCCCCTTCATCCCAAGCTGTGCATGCCGCCATCATCCCCGCATTCACACAAGTGAAACCTTAATCCGCCATGAATGCCACATGACCCCGCGCAAAAAACCCGTCCAACAGCCTTGGGCCCCCAGCCCCCGCCTTACCCTTTGGGTGCCGACACTCGCCGCCCTCGCGCTCAGCCTCGCTTTCCTTGCTGTCCTCGCGCTGAGCTGAAAAACCAGAAAGCCGCCCGCATGAAATGATGCGGACGGCTCACACTGGGACCACTCGTTAAATCTATGGCTTACCGGTACAGAAGCGATTTTCCGTTTGCAAACACATGCACCTTCTTCGCATCTGCCGTCAACTTCACTTCCGTCTTGCGCAAGCCCGAATGGATCCCCGGCAGCTTTGCAATCACCGGGTTCGCCGCCCCGTTGCGTTCAAAGTAAAGCTGCGTCAACTCACCCAGGGCTTCTGTAATCTCCACCGTCCCCGCAAAGATATGCGCCGCGTCCGTTGGCACAAAATCCTCTGGCCGCACCCCCACATTCACCGCCATCCCCTTGTCCGAGGCTTGCGTCGGCACCGTTGACAGCGCCATCCCCCCGCCTGCCAGCTTTATCGTCGTCGTCGCACCCGTCTCCACGATCTCACCCGGCAGCAGGTTCATCGCTGGCGAGCCTATGAACTGCGCCACGAACTCATTCTCCGGCCGCTCATACAGCTCCAAGGGCGTGCCCACCTGCCCGATCCCGTTGCCCACCGTCAGCACCACGATCCGCGTCGCCAGCGTCATCGCTTCCACCTGATCATGTGTGACATAGATCATCGTCGAATTCGGCATCGCCTCTTTCAACTGCGCAATCTCGATCCGCGTCGCCACCCGCAGGGCCGCATCCAGGTTCGACAAGGGCTCATCGAACAGATACACCTTCGGATCCCGCACAATGCTCCGCCCGATCGCCACCCGCTGCCGCTGCCCGCCCGACAAGGCTTTCGGCAAACGGTCCAGATACGGCGTCAGCTGCAAAATCCGCGCCGCCTTTTCCACCGCCGCTTCAATCTCTGCCGGCGATTTCTTCGCAATCTTCAGCGCAAAACTCATGTTATCCCGCACCGTCATGTGCGGATACAAAGCGTATGACTGGAACACCATCGCGATGCCCCGCTGCGCTGGCGGGATATCGTTCATCCGCACCCCGTCAATGCTGAAATCACCGCCCGTAATCCGCTCCAGCCCCGCGATCATCCGCAGCAGCGTGGATTTGCCACAGCCCGAGGGGCCAACGAAGACGATAAGTTCCCCCGTCTTGATATCAAGGTTGATGTTTTTCAACACCTTGACCTCGCCATAGGCTTTCTCGACGTTCTTCAGCACCAGTTCAGCCATGGTTCCCTCTCCTTATTCTTGTTTCGCCAGGCACAGGCCCCAGGCCGGCAATTCATGTGTCCCCGTCGCCATCGTCGCCCCCAGACAGGCGCCGTACTGCAGCCAATCCCCGTCCGGCAGCGTGCAACGCGCCGGTTGATCCGACAGGTTAAAGGCGCAGAACATCTGCTTGCCGCCAAGAAAGCGCACAAACCGCACAACCTCGCCCTCGGCTGGCAACATCTCCATCCCGCCCGTTACCAGCACCGGATTGGCCCGCCGCATCGCCAGCGCGTTGCGGTAATGCGTCAGCATCGACCCCGCATCGTTATCCTGTGCCGCCACCGACCGTGGCAGATGTGGTGTGACCACCGGCAACCACGGCCTGCCTTCTGAAAAGCCCGCATTCGCGTTGTCGGTCACCCACGGCATCGGCGTGCGGCAGCCATCGCGGCCCTTGAACTCCGGCCAGAACTGAATGCCGTAGGGATCTTGCAGATCCTCAAAGGCAATCTCGGCCTCCGGCAGGCCCAATTCCTCGCCCTGATACAGGCAGACCGACCCGCGCAGGCACATCAAAAGCGTCGTGTAGGTTTTCGCGGCCTGATCCGTCAGCCCCCACCGCGTGATATGGCGGATAACGTCATGGTTGGAATAGGCCCAGCAGGGCCAGGCATCCGGCGCCACCGCGTTCATCCGCGCGAATGTCTCCACCAGCAGCCCCGCCGTGAGCCGTTTGGGTTGCAGCATTTCGAACGGGTAGCACATCTGCACCTTGTCGCCGCCGGATGTATACTCCGCCATGATCTCCAGCCCCCGCTGGGCATCACCCACCTCACCCACCGCCGCCGCGTTGTAGGGATTCAGAACGCTGCGGAATTTCCGCAGGAATTCAAGGTTTTCCGGCTGGTTCTTGTCAAACAGATGCAGTTGGTGATTGTACGGGTTCACCCCCGGCGCGATGCTGTCATTGCGCAATGCCTTGGGCAGTGGAGGATTGTCGCGCAAGTACTTGTCAGCAAAATAGAAATTGATGGTGTCGAGCCGGAACCCATCCACCCCGCGCTTCAGCCAGAACCGCGCCACATCCAAGAGCGCCTCTTGCACCGCGTCACAGTGAAAATTCAGGTCCGGCTGGCTGGTCAGGAAGTTGTGCAGGTAATACTGTTCGCGCCGCCCGTCCCATTGCCACGCACTGCCGCCAAAGATCGACAGCCAGTTGTTGGGCGCTGTGCCGTCCCCCTTTGGGTCCGCCCAGACATACCAATCCGCCTTGGCGTTCGTCCGGTTCTTGCGACTTTCCACGAACCACGGATGCACATCCGCCGTATGGCTCAGCACCAGATCAATCATCACCCGCAGGCCCAGCCCATGCGCCGTGGCCACCACCCGGTCGAAATCCGCCAGCGAGCCGAACATCGGGTCCACGTCGCAATAATCGCTGACGTCATAGCCGAAGTCCTTCATCGGGCTGGTGAAGAACGGGCTGATCCAGATCGCATCCGCGCCAAGGCTGGCAATATGGGGAAGGCGCTGCACAATCCCCCCCAGATCGCCAATGCCATCACCATTGCTGTCCTGATAGCTGCGCGGATAGATCTGATAGATCACCGCGCCCCGCCACCAGTCAGCATCCGCCGCCAGTATTCTGCCTTCCATGGTCACTTCACTGACCCCGACAGCAGCCCACGCACCAGATATTTCTGCATGGCAAAGAACACCACCAGCGGCACCGCAATGGAAATGAACGCCGAAGTCGCGAGCAATTCCCAATCCCCACCGCGAGACCCCATCAGCTCTTTCAACTGACCCGTCATCACCAGCTGATCCTGCGTTGCCCCAAGGAACACAAGCGCCACCAGCAGGTCATTCCACGTCCACAGGAACTGGAAAATCGCGAAACTGGCCAAAGCCGGAAAGGACAAGGGCAGGATGATCTTCAAGAAAATCTGGAAATCCGTCGCCCCGTCCACCCTTGCCGATTCAATGATCTCACGCGGCAAGCCCGCCATGTAGTTGCGCAAGAGGTAAATCGCCAAAGGCAGGCCAAAGGCCGAATGCGCCAGCCAGACGCCCAGATAGCTTTTGCCAATCCCCGCCCAAAGGTGCAGTTGCAACAGCGGGATCAGCGCCAGTTGCAGCGGCACCACCAGCATCCCCACCACACAGGCCAACAGCAACGCCCGCCCCGGAAACTCCATCCACGCCAGCGCATAGGCCGCAAAGGCCGCAATCAGGATCGGGATGATGGTCGCCGGAATGCTCACCGTCATCGTGTTGAAGAACCCGCGCGCCAGCCCCTCGCCCGTCAGAACCGTGCCATAGTTTTCCGTCGTGAAACTGGGCGGCTGCGTCGTCGTCACAAAGAACCGCTCGCCCCGCGTGCCTTCAAACGGCACGTCCGATTCGATCCGGTAGGTGCCATCTGCATTCACCGTGATCCGGTAGCCTTCCGGCGTCGTCGCCGTTTCACCCGCCACCACCGCCGCAGGCTCGCGCGAGGTCACGCCAAAGGCGCTGATCGTGCCCGCCTGCCCCTCTTCAAAGGCATTGCCCGTAATCACGAACAGCGCCCCCTCCTGCACCGCCGTATCCGGTGCCGCCCCCCGCACCTGCACCGCCGCCTCTTGCGGGAACATCGACTGCCACCAGCCCGAGGAGATGATCTGGTCCTTCTCGCGGAAGGATGACACCAGCAGCCCGAAGGTGGGTATCGTCCACAGCAGCACCAGAAACGCCGCCGCAAGGTTCACCGCCCAGGTCAGGCTCGATTTGCCGCCTACAATGTTGTCCATGTCAGCGCATCTCCTTGCGGGCGTTACGGATGTTCCAGATCATGATCGGCAGCACCAGAAGCATGATCACGATCGCAATCGCCGAGGCCCGGCCACTGTCCTGCCCCCGCACCAGCCAGTCGAACATGTAATTGCCCAAGACCTGCGTGCCCCATTGCCCGTTCGTCATGGTCAGCACGATGTCGAACACCTTCAGCACCGTGATCGTGATCGTCGTCCAGACCACGATGATCGTGCCCCAGATCTGCGGCACCTTGATCTTGAAGAAAATCTGCAGCGGGCTCGCCCCATCCAGAATGGCCGCCTCGACCGTTTCCTCCGGTATCCCCCGCAGTGCCCCCGACAGGATCACCATCGCAAAACCCGTCTGAATCCAGATCAGCACCACCATCAGAAGGAAGCTGTTCACAATCTCGGACGTCAGCCACGTCTGCGGCACCCCCCCGAAATATTCGTAGATCGCGTTCAGAAGGCCAATCTGCGCCGTCCCTTCCGGGCGGAAATCATAGACGAACTTCCAGATCACCGATGCGCCCACAAAGGAAATCGCCATCGGCATGAAGATCATCGCCTTGGCAAGATTGCCCCATTTGATCCGGTCCGTCACCGCCGCCGCAATCAGCCCGAACGCCGTTGAAAACGCCGGCACCACGATCAGCCACAACACGTTGTTGCGCATGGATTCCTGAAACTTCGCGTCCGCCAGCATCCAGCTGTAATTCGCGCCGCCCACGAATTTCTCACCCGCCGCATCCATGAACGACAGATAGATCGACCAGAACAAGGGATAGACCAGATAGATCGCCAGCAGGATGATCGCCGGGAACATGAACAGCCAGGGCCGGATCGCATTCGCGCGGTTGATGTTGAAGCTGATGTTCGCACCCGTCGCCGGGTAAATCCTGTCCAGCAGCAGGTTGGACAGAAAGAAATATGTCAAACAGCCGCCGACCCCGATCCCGATAGTCATCACGGCACTGAACAACTGGTCCAAAGCCAACCCCCTCCCCATGTCAAACGTCAAGGCGTCGTTGCGCAGCGGGCCGATTATTCCGGCTTTATTGTTCTTATTCTGGAAACAAATGCCCGCCGAAGGCAACCCCCGGCGGGCATTGGTCGCATCTTACTTCAGGCTATCCCATGTGCCCTGAATGCTGTCGGCCACTTCCTGCGCGGACTTCCCGCCGGTGTAGTCCACCATGCCAGTCCAGAACACGCCAGCACCCACGCCGCCCGGCATCAGGTCAGACCCGTCAAAGCGGAAGGTCGTCGCACCCAACAGGATATCGCCCATCTTCTTCAGCGTCGGGTCGCCATACAGGTCAACGTTCACGCCCTTGTGCGGCGTCAGGAAGCCCGTCTGCGCCATCCAGATCTCATGCGCAATCGGCGTGGACAGGTATTCGATGAACGCCCGGCCCGCTTCCGATTCCTTCATCAGGCCAAACACCGTGCCTGCACCCAGAACCGGTGCGCCCAGGTCCTTGTCCGCATAGGCCGGGAAGTAGAAGAAGTCCGCATCCTCACCGATCACCGTGCCTTCCGGGAAGAAGGACGGGATGAACGAAGCCTGACGGTGCATGTAGCACTGCGGCGGTGACGTGAACAAACCCTTCGGGCTGTCACGGAAGTCCGTGCTCGCCACGGCACCGGCACCACCGGCAACATAGGCGTCATTGCGTGCAAACGCGCCGAATTCCTCGATCGCAGCCACAACAATCGGGTCGTTGAACGGCATTTCGTTCGACACCCACTTGTCATAGTTTTCCGGCGTGGTCGTGCGCAGCATCATGTCTTCGACCCAGTCCGTTGCCGGCCAGCCCGTCGCACCACCTGAACCCAGACCGATGCACCACGGCACACCGCCATCAGCCACGATCTGATCGGTCAGCGCCTTCAGCTCTTCCATGGTTGCAGGCACGGCATAGCCTGCGTCTTCAAAGTTTTCGGGGTTGTACCAGACCAATGATTTCACATCGACCTTGTAGAAGAACCCGAAAGTGCCCGTGTCATTCGACACAAGGTCAACCCAGGATTGGCCCGCCGCATAGTTTTCCTTGGTCCAGTCCACCACTTCCTGCGTCATCGGCAGAACCTGGCCCTTGGCCGCCATGCCCATCAGAAGGCCCGGCTGCGGGAACACGCCAACATCCGGCGGGCTGCCTGCTTCGGCGTCGATCACCACCTGCTGTTCAAAGCCTTCCGCGCCGATGTATTCCACATCCGCACCCGTCGCCTGTTCGAAATAGGCGATGACCGAGCTGACCAGCTCCTGGTCCGGCCCCAGCCATGGGCCCAGCACCGTGATCTTCTGGCCTTCCAGATTGTACTTGGCATCAAAATCCGCCAGCGATTGCCAGTTGAAGGCACCTTCGCCAATCGGGAATTTCAGGTCCTGCGCGTAAGCAGCACCCGACATCAGCGCAAGCACCGCAGCGCCTGCGAAAAGTCTGGATTTCATTGTCGTCCTCCCAGTTTCCCCCGCCCATCTGACGGGGCTTGTACCAAGCGAGCGTTCAGAATCACTTCCAAACCGCTTTGGATGCCAGACACTCGCCGAACCTCGCCAACCTGTCAACGCAAACTGCGGCAAGTCGCGGCAAATACGTCCAAATGACGCATCGCAAAGCGGCAAAAAACAATTCAGGCTTTCAGGAAGGGCTTTGACCTGACATGTCAGTGCCGCTAGTGTCGCGCGAATTGAAACCGTTTTGGACCATGTTTCGGGCCGGAACACCAGCTACAGCCGGGCATGCGCGACAGATGAACCTTAAGGAACTTGCGACAAAGCTTGGACTTTCGCCCACCACGGTGTCGCGTGCGCTGAACGGCTATCCGGAGGTGAACGAGGAAACCCGCACCCGTGTTGTCGCGGCGGCGCAGCGGTACAATTACGCCCCGAACACCCGTGCCATCCGCCTTGCCACCGGTCGGGCCCTTGCCGTTGGGCATGTGCTTCCCCTTGCAACCCGCCATGAGATCGTAAACCCGATTTTCGCGGATTTCATTGCCGGCGCTGGTGAAACCTATTCGCGGCAAGGGTATGACATGCTGCTGTCGGTGGTAAACGACGAAGACGAAAGCCGCACTTATCGCCAACTGAAGTCGCGCGGATCGGTGGACGGTGTAATCGTCCACGCCCCGCGCATGAACGATCCGCGCATCGCGATGCTGGCCGAAATCGGCTTACCTTTCGTGGTCCACGGCCGCGCCACCGGTACGACCACACCTTACAGCTGGCTTGATGTGAACAATCGCCGCGCCTTTTTGCGCGCGACGGAATTCCTGCTTGACCTCGGCCACCGGCGGATCGGCTTTGTCAACGGGCTGGAGTTCATGGATTTCGCGATCCGGCGTCGCAATGGTTATCTGGAGGCCTTGGCCGCGCGCCACATTCCACCCGATGCCACGCTGATGTTTTCGGACGAGATGACCGAAAATGCAGGCTATGCCGCCGCCCAACGCATGCTTGCCCTGCCCGACAGGCCGACGGCGTTTCTCGCCTCTTCGATGATTTCGGGCATGGGGGTGCGGCGGGCGGTGGAATCCGCAGGGTTGGTCCTGGGGCGCGACATCTCGATCATCATCCATGATGATGACCTGAGCTATCTGCCCAATGGCAAGGAAGTGCCGATCTTTACCGCAACCCGTTCGTCGGTACGCGAAGCCGGGCGCCTGACGGCCGAAATGCTGATCGACCTGATCAACGACACCGATCCCACCCCCCGCGAACGGCTGCTTGAGGCCGATCTGATCATTGGCCAGTCAACCGGTCCCGTCCAGAAAGTCAGCTGAATGACCATTGCGCGCGCGCATTTCCCCAAGGGGTTTGTCTTTGGTGCGGCTACGGCCGCCTATCAGATCGAGGGGTCCTCGTTTGGTGGCGCGGGCCCCTGCCATTGGGATACCTTCGCCAAGGGCCCTGGCAATGTCGTGCGCGCCGAAGATGGGGCCATCGCCTGCGATCATTACCACCAGTGGCCCGCTGATCTTGACCTCTTGCAAACCGCCGGCATGGATGCTTACCGCTTTTCCACAAGCTGGGCCCGCGTCATGCCCGATGGTGTGAAGATAAACCCCCAAGGCATTGATTTCTATGATCGTCTGGTTGATGGCATGCTGGAACGCGGCCTGAAACCCTTTCAAACCCTCTACCATTGGGAAATGCCCTCTGCCCTTGCCGATCAGGGCGGCTGGACAAACCGCGATACCTGCCACCGCTTTGCCGATTTCGCCGAGGCGATCACCCGCGTCCTTGGCAACCGCGTCGAAACCATCGCCACCATCAATGAGCCGTGGTGCGTGGCATGGCTCTCGCATTTCTGGGGCATCCACGCGCCCGGCCTGCGCGACATCCGCGCCACAGCGCGCGCCATGCACCACATCCTTCTCGCCCATGGTCTTGCCACCGAACGCCTGCGCGGCATGGGCCAGAAGAATCTGGGAATCGTGCTGAATTTCAACCACTTCGCGGCTGCTTCTGATGCACCTGCAGACCTTGCCGCCGCCGATGTCATGGATGGAATCTTCAACCGCTGGTTCATCGAAGGCATGACCCGCGGCACCTATCCGCAGGCCGTTTTGGCCGGTCTTGGCCCCCATATGCCCGCGAACTGGCAGGATGACATGCCCACCATCGGCGCGCGGCAAGATTGGCTTGGCGTCAACTACTATACCCGCGGCACCGTCGCCCATGCCCCCGGCCTATGGCCCAATGCCAAGGACATGCCCACCACCCTGCCCACCACCCAGATGGGGTGGGAGATTTACCCCGAAGGCCTGCACCACTTCCTTACCCGCATGGCGCGCGATTACGTCGGTGACATGCCGATCTACGTCACCGAAAACGGCATGGCCAACGCCGATGTGGTTGAAGACAACGCCGTAAGTGACCAGATTCGCGAAGATTATCTGTTTGCGCACCTCGCAGCCACCAAACGCGCCATCGATGATGGCGCCAACGTCAAAGGCTTCTTCTACTGGTCGCTTCTGGACAATTACGAATGGTCCCTTGGCTATGAAAAGCGCTTTGGCCTTGTGCATGTCGATTTTGAAACCTTGAAGCGCACGCCCAAATCCTCGTATCACGCCCTGCGTCGTGCAATTGCGCGCAATGATTAACAGCGCCATTGCGCGCAACGACTAGGGGGACAGGATGCAACCGCTCGTGATCGTAGCCGATATCGGCGGCACAAACACCCGCGTCGCCCTGGCCGATGGCCGTGTCGTGCGACAGGCCACCGTCACCAAATACCGCAACGCGGAATACCCCGATCTTGAATCCGTTCTGAAAACCTACCTTGCTGCCCAAGGCCTGATAAAAGTTGACGGCATTTGCGTTGCGGCTGCTGGCCCCGTGTCGGATGGCGTGGCCGAGATGACCAATATTGATTGGACGATCACTTGCCCCAACATCGCCGCCGCGACAGGTGCCACCAAAACCGCCATCCTGAATGACCTGCAAGCGCAAGGGCAGGCCCTCGGTGCCATCGCGGATGAGAACCTGCACACTGTTGTCGATGGCCCCACGAAAATCGGCGGCACCATGCTGGTGGTCGGCCTTGGCACCGGCGTGAACGCCGCCCCCGTGCACAACACGCCATGGGGCCGCGTTGTGGCCCCATCGGAATGCGGCCATATCACCATGCCGGTGCGCACGGACGAAGACCTTGCCCTGTCGCGCTTTGTCGAAACCTATGGCGAGGATGCCCATGGTTTCACGGGTGTCGAAGACGTGCTTGCCGGTCGCGGTATCGAACATATCCACGCCTTTGTTACCCACAGCGCCGGCCGCCCCGCGCATCTGACCTCGGCGCAGATCATGGAGGCGATTGCCGCACGCGACCCCGACGCGCTGGAAACCGCACGGCACTATGTGCGCGTCCTTGGGCAGGAACTTGGCAACCTTGCCATGATCCACCTGCCCTATGGCGGTATTTTCCTGATCGGTGGAATGTCCCGCGCCATGGCCCCGATGTTTGCCGAAATGCATCTGGCCCAGCACTTTCACGAGAAAGGCCGGATGAGCCATATCGTCAAGGATTGCGCCATTTCGATCGTCACTGATGATTTCGCGGCGCTGACCGGTTGCGCCGTCTACCTTGCGAACGGCGGCATTGGCTAGGTCAAGTCCGGGGCGGGGTATCCAACTTCTCGGCCAAAAAGCTCAGCGTCGCCTGCAAGCCGTCCTGGGCAATGCCATGCCCCGTGCCCTTCATGACATGACCATAGGTTTCAAACCCGGCCCCCACCAAGGCCCGCCCCGCCTTGTCCATATCTGTGAAGGGAACCACATCGTCCTGGTCACCGTGAATCAGCAAAACGGCTGGCTTTACAATGGCTTCCACGCCAATCTTTTCGGGCTTCAACAGCCGCCCCGATATCGCCACCACCCCCGCCATTTCCGCCGCGCGGCGCGGTGCCACATGCAGCGCCATCATCGCGCCCTGCGAAAAGCCCACAAGACAAAGCCGGTCCGCGCGTATCCGTTCCTCGGCCAGGCGCATGTCAAGCCACGCGTTCAAATCGGCGCTCGCATTCACCAGCCCTTGTTCGGCATCGCTTTCCGGCGTGCCGTCCAGCCAAGGGATACCAAACCACTGCCGCCCGAACGGATTGCCGTTGCAAGGCTCTGGCGCATTCGGCGCCAAGAAGACCGTCTCTGGCAGATGCGGGCCCAGCGGGTCGGCCAGACCCAGCAGATCATTCCCATCCGCCCCATAGCCATGCAGGAACACAACCAGCGAGGTAGCCTTCTCCCCCACCTGCGCCCGCCGCCCGAATGTCAGTTCCCGTACCATCATCTGATTCCTTCCCGCGCCTTCATCACCCGGTAATGCGCCCACAACGCCCGCGCCGCCACCGCCCGCCACGGCGACCAAGCCAGCGCAATCACCCGCATTTCCTTTTCATTGGGACGCGTTTCAAGGCCCAGCAGATCCCGCGCCGCTTCTTGCAAGGCCAGATCGCCATGCGCAAACACATCCGCCCGGCCAAGGGCAAACATCGCGTAGATCTCGGCCGTCCAGGGGCCAATGCCCGGCACCGCGACCAGTGCTTCAATCACTTCCCGATCAGAAATGCCCCGCAAGGCATTGAAATCGATACCAGACTTCGCCAACGCCCGCCCATAGCGCGCCTTTTGCCGGCTAAGGCCCACGGCCCGTAAATCCTCATCCGAGGCTGCGGCCATCGCAGCCTGAGAGATCAACCCCGCCCCTTCCAGCCGGGCCCAGATTGCATTCGCCGAAGCAATCGAAACCTGTTGGCCCACAATCGCACTCAGCAGCGCACCAAACCCATCCGCCTGCCGCCGCAGTGGCAAAGGCCCCGTGTTTTCAAGCGCTTGCGCGAACCGCTTGTCCCGCGCGCACAGCCACGCCGCCCCCTCGGCCACGTCCGCATCGCAGGTAATGATCCGCCCAAAACTCACCCGCGCAACCGCTTGATCAGGCTTGACGTATCAAACCGCCCGCCCCCCATCAGCTGCACATCCTTGTAGAACTGGTCCACCAAGGCCGTCACCGGCAGTTGCGCGCCAATCTCTTCCGCCGTGGCCAGACAGATGCCAAGGTCCTTGCGCATCCAGTCAACCGCAAAGCCATGGTTGAACTGATCCGCCAGCATCGTCTTGTGCCGGTTCACCATCTGCCAACTGCCCGCCGCACCTTGGGAAATCACCTCTACCACCGCAGCACCATCCAGCCCCGCCTTCTCGCCAAAGGCCAAGGCTTCGGACAGCCCCTGCATCAGCCCCGCAATACAGATCTGGTTCATCATCTTCGCCAACTGCCCCGCGCCGACATCCCCAATGCGCCGGCAGATGCGGGCATAAGCGGCGATGACCGGCTCAGCCCGGGCATAATCTGCAGCGCTGCCGCCACACATCACCGACAGCACACCGTTTTCCGCCCCGGCCTGCCCACCCGAAACCGGCGCATCGACGTAACCAAGGCCCCGCGCTGCCGCTTCCGCCGCCAGTTCGCGCGTCACCTGCGCGGACACGGTTGTGTGGTCGATGAATACCGCCCCCTTGGCCATACCCGCGAACGCCCCAGCATCCCCAAGGCAAACCGACCGCAGGTCATTGTCATTGCCGACACAGGCCATCACGAACGCAGCCCCCGACTGCATCACCGCTTGCGCCGGATTTTCCGCCCGATCGCCACCATGCTTGGCCACCCAGGCCTCGGCCTTTGCTGGGCTGCGGTTGTACACCGTCACCTGGTGCCCTTTGGCCGCAAGATGCCCCGCCATGGGGAAGCCCATGACCCCCAAGCCCAGAAACGCCACCTTTGACATCCGCCCTGCCCTTTTGTTGCCCTTGCCTGACGGATCGACTAGGAACAGCAAGCACTGCCGCCGTCAAGAACAGGCCCGTCATGATTACCGTTTTCCGTTGGCTCTTGCGTTTGTTCACGGCAGCCATCGCCCTTGGCTTGCTGGCGATGGTGATCGCTTACTGGTTCCTGTCACGCTCCTTGCCCGACTATGCCGAGGATTTCACCCTGCAGGGCATCACGGCCCCGGTCGAGATCGTGCGCAACAATGACAATGTGCCGCATATCTTTGGTGCCACCGACGATGACGTGTTCTTCGCCCTTGGTTTTGCCCATGCACAGGACCGGTTGTGGCAGATGACGATGCTGCGCCGCACTGCCCAGGGCCGCCTGTCCGAGGTGTTCGGGCCCCGCACGGTCAAGATCGATGAATTGCTGCGCCGCTATGACATCTATGGTCTGGCGACCCAATCTGTCAGCGCGCAATCGCCCGCCACGCTTTCGGCCTTGCAGGCCTACAGTGCCGGGGTCAACGCCTGGATCACGCAGGTCAACATCGGCGCACGTGGCCGGGGTGCGCCGGAATTCTTTTTCTTTTCGAACGAGATCGCGGCCTGGCAACCCGCCGACAGCATCGCCATCATCAAGCTGATGGCCCTGCAGCTTTCGGCGCATCTGGAGGCCGAGGTGCTGCGCGCGCGCATGTCGCTGCTGCTGCCGGCGGAACGGTTGTCCGATATCCTGCCCGATGATCCGACCGCGGGGATTACAGCGCCCGACTATGCCCGCCTCTTTCCCGATCTGCGCCCCGGTCTGGCGCCGCTGCGCATGGCGTTTGATGACCCGCTTTCGCCATTTCCGCACGCGCCGCTTGCCGGCGCATCAAACGCCTGGGCCGCCGCGCCGGACCGCGCCGCTGCCGGGGGTACGCTGTTGGCCAATGATCCGCATCTGGGCTTTACCGCGCCGACAATCTGGTATCTGGCACGGCTGGAGTTGCCGTCAGGCGGGATCATCGGCGGCACCATTCCCGGCGTTCCGGCCATCATGCTTGGCCGCAACAGCGATCTGGGCTGGGGCATTACCTCCAGCTATCTGGATGATCAGGATGTGTTCATCGAACAGCTGAACCCCGACAACCCCGAGGAATACAAGACGCCAGACGGCTGGAAGGCGTTTGAAACACGCCGCACCATTATCACGGTGGCCGATGGGGAACCGGTCACCATCACCCTGCGCTGGACAGACAATGGCCCGGTTCTGCCCGGGTCGCATTACGATCTGGGCAGCATCACGCCAGACGGGCATGTGGCAGCCCTGTCCTGGACGGCGTTGTCGCCTGCGGATACGACCATGACCGCGGCAATGGAGTTGATGCAGGCGCGTTCGGTTCCGGCAGCGCTTGCTGCGGGGGCACAGTTTGTTGCGCCGTCACAGAACCTGATGCTGGCTGATGCGAACGGCATTGCGATGCAGTTGCTCGGCGCCGTGCCAGCGCGCGATCCCGCGCATCAAAGCCAGGGCCGCATTCCCAGCCCGGGCTGGATTGCCACGAACCGCTGGCAGGGAATGCAGCCCTATGACAGCAATCTGCGCATTGAAAACCCGGCGGCGGGCCTGCTGGGAAACACCAACAACAAGACGGTAGACCGGGCCTTTCCCAATCACATCAGCCATATCTGGGGTGATACCCAGCGGATTCAGCGTTGGCTGACACTGATGCAACAGCGCGAGGTTCACACGCGCGACAGCTTTATCGAAGCGCAGCTTGATACGGTCAGCCCGACGGCACGCACCCTGTTGCCGCTGATCGGGGCCGATCTTTGGTTTACCGGCGAGGCCGCCCCCGATGGCACGCCCGAACGCCTGCGCCAGCGCGCGCTGGAATTGCTGGCCGAATGGAATGGCGAGATGAACGAACATCTGCCCGAACCGCTGATCGCCGAGGCCTGGTTGCGCACGCTGCAAGACCGGTTGATCCGCGATGATCTGGGGCCGATGGCCGATGCGTTCACGCATGTGGAACCCGTGTTTCTGGAACGGGTCTATCGCAATACGGCCGGGGCGAGCATCTGGTGTGACGTGATCCAGTCGGCGGCCGTCGAAAGCTGCACAGACCTTGCGCGCATCGCACTGGATGAGGCTTTGCTGGAGTTGACCGAAATCTATGGCCCGGCCGTGGAAAGCTGGCGGTGGGGCGATGCGCATCAGGCCACGCATGATCATCCGGTCATGGGCAACGTCCCGGTGCTGCGCTATTTCGTGAACATCCGCCAATCCACCAGCGGCGGTGACACCACGCTGTTGCGCGGGCGCACGGCGGGCACGGGACCAGAGCCTTTCCTGAACGTTCATGGCGCGGGGTATCGCGGGGTTTATGATTTTGCCGATCCGGATTCGTCGGTGTTCATCACGGCGACCGGGCAGTCAGGCCATCCATTGTCGCGGTTCTATGATGATCTGGGCGAATTGTGGCGGCGCGGGGAATATGTGCCGATGTCGCTGGACGCTGACCTTGCCCGCGCGGCGGCCGTTGGCATCACTGTGCTGAACCCTGAACCCTGACCATTTTGCAAATGCAGCAATTCAACCCTTGACCTTTGCTGCGCACGCAAGAATATTGCGCCGGACGGGTTTCGGGGGAATGATTATGACCGATGACATGCAGGCCTGGGTCGGCCGCACCGAAACAGTGACCGATACCATCAGCGCAAGGCAGGTGCGGCAGCTGGCTGCCACCCTTGAACGGCCCGCCCCTGCCGCAGCCTTGCCCCCGTTGTGGCACTGGATCGGCTGGCAATATGAAACGCCGCACTCTGGCCTTGGCCCCGATGGCCACACCAAGCGCGGCGGGTTCCTGCCGCCGGTCCCATTGGAGCGACGGATGTGGGCGGGGGGGCGGCTGCGGTTCGAAGGGCAACTGACGCAGGATGAACCGCTGATCCGCCGGTCGGAAATCCTGAAGGTCAGTGAAAAGACCGGGGCAACGGGCCAGATGGTGTTCGTGACGGTTGGCCACAGCATCACCGGCAAGGCTGGCCGGGTCGAGGAAGAACAGGATATTGTCTACGTCGCCCTGCCCACGCGCTATACCCCGCCGCCACCGCAACCCGCCCCGCCAGACCCGGACTGGCAGGAAACCCTGCAGGCCGACGCCATCTGCCTGTTCCGGTTTTCGGCGTTGACCTTCAATGCCCACCGCATCCATTACGACCTGCCCTATGCCCAACAGGTTGAACACTATCCCGGCCTTGTCACCCATGGCCCCTTGCAGGCCATGGCCCTGCTGACCGCCGCCATCGCGCGGCAGGGCGGGAAAATGCCGGCGGCCTATCGCTATCGTGGGGTGCGCCCGGCCATCGCCGGGGCGCTGACGCTGGCCGCCTGGGGCGATACACTGGCGACGGTCAACGACGAAGGCCTGCAATGCATGACCGCCGAGGTGACATGGTGCACATGATGTCAACAACCCCGCTTGCCGGATTGCGCGTCATCGAAAGCGGGGCCTTTGTCGCCGTGCCCTTTGCCGCGATGACCATGGCCCAGATGGGGGCGGATGTGATCCGGGTTGACCGGTTGCAAGGCGGCCTTGACGCCCACCGCTGGCCTGTCACGGCGACCGGCGAAAGCCTGTTCTGGGCCGGGTTGAACAAGGGAAAGCGGTCGCTGGCCCTTGACTTTGCCCAGCCGGAAGGCGCCGAGATTCTGGCAGCCCTGATCACGGCACCCGGCCCGGATGCCGGGGTTTTCCTGACAAACCTGCGGGGGCGCGGCCCGCTGGATTACCCCGCGCTTTCCGCGCGCAGGGCTGACCTGATCATGGTGTCCTTGACCGGCACGCGCCGCGGCGAACCGGCCGTCGATTACACGGTGAACCCGTCACTCGGCTTTCCCATGGCCACGGGCCAGCCGGGCAGTGATCCTGTTGCCCATGTTCTGCCCGCCTGGGATCTGATCGCCGGACAGATGCTCGTCAACACCACATTGGCCGCTGAACGCCATCGTCTGCGCTCGGGCGCGGGGCAATTGGCGGAACTCAGCCTCAAGGACGTGGCGGCAGGTGTCATGGGGCACCTTGGCATCATCGCCGAAGTGGCCATCAACGGGGTTGACCGGGCCAAGGCGGGCAACAGTCTTTATGGGGCCTATGGGCAAGATTTTCTTTGCGCCGATGGCCAGCGCGTCATGGTCATCGGGCTGACAGACCGGCAATGGCGCGGTCTGGTCAAGGTCACGGATACCGGGCAGCAGATGATTGCCCTTCAGGCCCAGACCGGGCTGGACCTGTCACAGGAAGGCCACCGCTGGCAGGCCCGCCATCACATCACCGCAGCCCTTGCGCCCTGGTTTGCCAGCCGCACCATTGACCAGATTGCCCCCGTCTTTGATGGTGCGGGTCTGACATGGTCTGTCTTCCGCAGCTTTGCCGGGGCCGTGCAGCAAGACCCTGACCTTTCACCCGACAACCCGATGTTTGCCCTGCTCGACCAGCCAGGCATTGGCCGCTATCCCGTACCCGGCAGCCCTGTCACTTCAACCGCGCACGCGCGCCTGCCCCCACAGCCGGCCCCGCAGCTGGGCCAGCATAGCGAGGCCGTTCTGGCCGATGTGCTTGGCCTGTCATCCGGCGCAATCGGCGGGTTGATCGATCGCGGCATTGTCGGGCGCATTTAGGTCATATCTATTGACTTAGTTCCCGAGGGCCGCTAACGCCCTTCGGCATGACCGATCCCCATCAGCACAGCCTGATCGAAGACGCACAAGGCCTGGCCTTTGGCATCTGCATGGCGGCTGTCGGCATGCATATCCTGACATTCATGGGCTTTGTCGCAGGCCAGACCACCGGCGTTGCCGCCCTGATCGCCTATACCACCGGCTGGTCATTTCCGTTGGTCTATTTTGGCATCAGCCTTCCCTTCCTTTGGCTTGGCTATCGCCGCATGGGCTGGCGCTTTGCCGCAAAAACCTTTGTCGCCGTTGCCGCCCTTTCGCTGCTGACCGCAGTCTTGCCGCAATGGCTCAGCTTTGATCACATCAGCCCCGCCTTTGCCGCCATTCTGTTTGGGGGGCTGTTCGGGATTGCCGCCCTGTCGGTTGTCCGCCATGGCGGCAGCTTTGGCGGCATTTCCATCCTGTGGCTGATCCTGCAGGACCGCACCGGTTTTCAGGCCGGCTATGCCCAGTTGATCTTTGACGCTGCCCTTTTTGCCCTTTCGTTTTGGTTGATCGACTGGCATGTGCTTGGTTGGTCATTTCTGGGGGCCGTCGTCTTTAACCTGTTTCTTGCCGTCAACCACCGCCGCGACCGCTATATCGCCACATGACCCAGCCCAAACCCCAACACAGCCTGATCGAGGACGCCCAGGGCCTTGCCTTTGGCAGCACCATGGCCGCCCTTTCCGTCCTGCTGCTGACCCATCTTGGCCTGATCACCGGCCAGACGGCCGGTCTCGCCGTGCTGATTGCCTACAGCACTGGCTGGGCCTTTGGGCCTGTGTTTTTTGCCATCAACATTCCGTTCTACTATCTTGGGTATCGCCGCATGGGTCTGGCCTTTACCGCCAAGACCTTTGTCGCCGTCGGCCTTGTCTCGCTTCTCAGCCTCTGGCTGCCCGGCCAGTTTGCCTTTGGTGCCATCAACCCCTGGGTTGGTGCCGTCATCTTCGGATTTCTGTCCGGTGCCGGTCTGCTGGCCCTGTTCCGCCATGGCGCAAGCCTTGGCGGCATCGGCATTCTGGGCCTTTACCTGCAGGATCATCTTGGCTGGCGTGCCGGTTGGGTGCAGCTTGGCTTTGACCTGATCCTGTTTTCCATCGCCTTGCTGCTGCTTGACCCTGTCGCCGTCGCCATCAGTTTTGTCGGTGCGATCGTCGTCAACCTTGTCATCGCCATCAATCACCGGCGTGACCGCTATATCGCCACGTAACTCCCTCTGGCCATCGCAGCCCAAAGCCTGTATGGCCCCGCCAACCCGAATGATCTGAAAGAGACCC
Organism: Paracoccaceae bacterium; assembly: GCA_025458385.1. GTDB lineage: Bacteria > Pseudomonadota > Alphaproteobacteria > Rhodobacterales > Rhodobacteraceae > JAAFHS01. Next base: position 23,502 of record JALOSO010000008.1, read on the forward strand.
CTCCGATGGAGCTTCGCAACATCGCCATCATCGCGCACGTCGACCATGGCAAGACCACCCTTGTGGATGAACTGCTGAAACAGTCCGGCGCGTTTCGCGATAATCAGGCCGTGGCCGAACGCGCCATGGACAGCAACGATATCGAACGCGAGCGTGGCATCACGATCCTTGCTAAATGCACCAGCCTTGAATGGGCGGGCACGCGCATCAACATCGTCGACACCCCCGGCCACGCCGATTTCGGCGGCGAGGTAGAGCGGATCCTGTCCATGGTCGATTCCGTCGTTCTGCTGGTGGACGCCGCCGAAGGCCCGATGCCGCAGACGAAATTCGTCACCTCCAAGGCACTCGCCCTTGGCCTGCGCCCCATCGTGGTGCTGAACAAGGTCGACAAGCCCGATGCCGAACCTGACCGCGCCCTGAACGAGGTGTTCGATCTGTTCGCCAACCTTGGCGCCGATGACAACCAACTGGATTTCCCGGTGCTCTATGCTTCGGGCCGCTCTGGCTGGGCTGATGAAGGGCTGGATGGCCCGCGCAAGGACCTGTCGGCGCTGTTCAATCTGGTGCTGAAGCATGTTCCCCAACCCGCGCAGATCGCGCGGCGCAGCGAGCCGTTCCAGATGCTGGCCACCACGCTGTCGGCGGACCCGTTCATCGGCCGCATCCTGACCGGCCGCGTCGAATCCGGCACGCTGAAGGCTGGCGAGACGATCAAGGCCCTGTCGCGCACGGGTGAAAAGCTGGAGCAATTCCGCGTCTCCAAGGTGCTGGCCTACCGTGGCCTGACGCAGACGGCCATTGATGTGGCCGAAGCGGGCGATATCGTCACGCTGGCCGGCATGACCAAGGCCACGGTGGCCGATACGCTGTGTGCCTTGGAAATCGAAACGGCCCTGCCCGCCCAACCCATCGACCCGCCAACCATTTCGGTGACCTTCGGCATCAATGACAGTCCCTTGGCCGGCAAGGACGGCAACAAGGTGCAATCCCGCGTCATCCGTGAACGCCTGATGAAAGAGGCGGAAATCAACGTGGCGATCAAGGTCACCGATACCCCCGGCGGCGATGCGTTCGAGGTGGCCGGGCGCGGCGAATTGCAGATGGGCGTTCTGATCGAAAACATGCGGCGCGAGGGGTTTGAGCTGTCCATCAGCCGCCCGCGCGTGATTTTCCGCGATATCGACGGCGTCAAGCACGAACCTGTCGAAGAAGTCACCATCGACGTGGATGATGAATTCACCGGTGCCGTGATCGAAAAGCTGACCGGGCCGCGCAAGGGTGACCTTGTGGAAATGAAACCGGCGGGGGCAGGCAAGACGCGGATCATCGCGCATGTGCCATCGCGCGGGCTGATCGGCTATCACGGCCAGTTCATGACCGATACACGCGGCACGGGCGTTCTGAACCGCGTGTTCCACGACTGGGCGCCGCACAAGGGCAATATCGAAGGCCGCCGCGTGGGCGTGCTGATTTCCATGGAAAACGGGGCATCCGTGCCCTACGCGCTGTGGAACCTGGAAGAACGCGGGCATCTGTTCATCGGCGCGCAAGAGGCCGTCTATGAGGGCATGATCATCGGCGAGCACAGCCGCGAGAATGACCTCGACGTAAACCCGCTCAAGGGCAAGAAACTGACGAACGTGCGGGCCTCTGGCACGGATGAGGCCGTGCGCCTGACCACGCCGGTGCGCCTGTCGCTGGAACAGGCGATTGCCTATATCGACGATGATGAACTGGTTGAGGTCACGCCAAAGGTTGTGCGCATGCGCAAACGCTGGCTGGATATCAACGACCGCAAGCGTAACGCCCGCGCGTCGTAATTCCGCGCTTCCCCTCCCCCCCTTGTGGGGAGGGGTCAGGGGTGGGGGGCTTTAGGCCGCAGCCGCCAGCCGGCAGGGCAGGAACGGCTCCACGGTGACATTTGCCCCATCAAAGGTGCAGAAACTCGCCTCCGGCACCTCGGCCCAGCCGTCCTCGCCCGCATCCAGCGGTTCGGACACCACGGCCATGCCGCCCCGAGTCGCTGACCAGCGGTAATACAAGGATGGCGCGTTCTCATCGCTCGCATACCTCACGGCATACAGCCGCTTTCCATCCGCCAGTGCCGCCGTCATCCGCAGATGCGGCCCCTGCCCCTTGGCCCGGGCCAGCGCGATGAATCGCGCGCAGGCCCGCTCCAGCGCGCCGCGCGGATCGCTTTCCAGCCCTTCGGCAATCGCCACCAGAAACAGCGCCTCGCTGTCCGTCGCCCCCTTGCGCGCCGGGTACAGATCATCCGGGATCATCATATCCGCGTCACGCCGGAACGCATCATAGCCGCCCACCTGCCCGTTGTGCATGAAGGACCACGCCCCATGCGTGAACGGGTGGCAGTTATTGCGGCTGGTCGCCGTTCCCGTGCTTGCCCGCACATGCGCAAGGAACAGCCCCGATTTCACCTGCGCCGTCAGGCTGCGCAGGTTTGGGTCAGACCACGCCGGCATCACATCGCGGTACAGGCCCGGCTCGGGCCGGTCACCATACCAGGCCACGCCAAAGCCATCGGCATTCGTCGCCGTATGGCACTGTGTGGCGTGGTGGCTTTGGTGGATCAGCGAATGCTGCGGGCGGCTGATGATCTCTTCCAGAAAGATCGGCGCGCCAGCGTATGCGGCCCACCGGCACATCAGCGTGCCCCTTCAAGTTTGAACATTGCCCGGCCCCTTGGTCTTGTTTTGTGTAACAATACCATGACTTTCCCCAATTGTGCGGGGAAAAATGCAGCGATTGCAATCAGTCGCCCACTTCCTCGACCACCATCAGATCACGCACGCTAGCGCCTTTGGCATGGGCCAAGGCTGCCTGATAGGCAGCTGAGTGATAGCACTCCACCGCCTTTTCAAGGCTGGGAAACCGCGCCACCACGTTGCGCGGGCGGTCATTGCCTTCCAGTTGCACATAGCGCCCACCGCGCGCGAGGAAGACCCCGCCATGGTCGGCAATCGCCACCGTCGCGCCCTTGGCATATTCGGCGTAGGCTACCGCATCGGTCACATGCACATGGGCAATCCACAACGCTGTCGGCATGTCAGCCCCCCACCACGGCTTCTGCCGCCTTGATCGCCGCATCGGCATTGCTGGCATCCGCCCCGCCCGCCTGCGCCATATCCGGGCGCCCGCCGCCACCCTTGCCGCCAAGCGCCTCGGCGGCCGCCTTGACGATAGCCGTCACACCCGCCGCCACCGCCGCCTTGCCGCCCGTGTCGGCAATCAGCAGCACCGCACCAGACCCCATGCGCGCTTTCATCTCGTCAATCAGGCCCGGCAGATCCTTGCCCGATACGCCCGAAAGCACCTGAGCAATGAAGGGTATCCCGTTGATATCCTTGGCTTCCGGCCCATTCGCCTTGCCGCCCATCGCCAGTTCGCGCCGCAGTTGC
>JALOSO010000009.1 GCA_025458385.1 Paracoccaceae bacterium
GACGCCCCGCTATTTGCCGTGGATTTCACCGTGCAGGGCGAAGCGCAGGCCCAGACCCTTACCTTCACCACCCTGACCGAGGATACCGCCACCGCTGGCCCCGACCACCCTTTGCGCGTGGAACGTGACGCCACAACCGGCGAACCCGCGCCCTATATCCTGATCCGCGCCAACCTCTGGGCCCTGATTGACCGCAAGAGTTTCTATCGCCTGATTGATTTGGGCACGCAAAGCCTGCATGAAGGGGTGCGCTGGTTTGGCCTGTGGTCCTCTGGCACCTTCTTTCCGGTGATCCCGGCAGATGAATTGCCTGACTGACAGCCTTTGTCGCCCCTTTTGACGCACCTATGGAATAACCCGACCGCATGCCCCGTTTCGCCGCCAACCTGACCATGCTGTTTACGGAAGTCGCCCCGTTGGAGCGTCCGGCCTATGCCGCACAGGCGGGCTTTGACGGGGTTGAAGTGCTGTTTCCCTATGACGTACCGGTCGCGGATTGGGTGCGCGCACTGGGTGACATGCCGCTTGCGCTGATCAACACCCCCCCGGGGGATTGGGCCAGCGGCGACCGTGGTTTTGCCGCTGTTCCGGGGGCCGAAGCGCGGTTTCGTGACAGTTTCCTGCGCGGCGCCGATTATGCCACGCGGCTTGGCGCCGCACGGCTGCATGTGATGGCGGGCGTCGCAAAAGGGCCCGTCGCCGAAGAGGTGTTCCTGGCCAATCTTGCCTGGGCCGCGGCGCAGACACCTGACCTGCACCTGACGCTTGAACCCCTGAACCCTGCCGACATGCCGGGCTATTTTCTGAACGATTACGACCATGCGGCGCGGATGATCGACGATCTGGCCGTGCCGACCATTGGACTGCAGTTCGACCTGTGGCACGCAACGCGGCTTTACGGTGATGCGGCGGCGGTCTGGCAGGCGCATAAATCCCGTGTCAGCCATGTGCAGATCGCTGGCTTTCCCAACCGTGCCGAACCGGGGGGTGGCGGGTTTGATCTGACGGCGCTGTGCAATGATCTGGATGTGATGGGTTTTCCTGGCTGGCTGTCGGCGGAATATGTTCCCGCGGCGGGAACCCTGCGCGGATTGGGCTGGCTGGCGGCGCTGAAGGGCCGTGCGATGCTGATCGGGTCTGAATAGGCGATGATCCCTGCGCGTTTCGCCCCCGTGCTGTTTGGATTGATCCTGTCGGGGCTGATGTCCTGCGTGGTCTCTGGCATCGCCACCTTTCGCGCCCTTGGGCTGCATGACGGTTTTGGCGCCGCCTGGGCGGGGTCATGGATGGTGTCATGGGCGATTGCGTTTCCAACCGTCCTTGTCGTGGCCCCATTGGCCCGCCGGATCGTTGCGGCGCTGACGCGCTAGCGCAGGTCTTATTCGCCGTAGGGCACCCAGATCGTCTTGACCTCGGTCGCCGCGCGCAGAAAGGCCTTGCCTTCGCCTTCTGCCCCCAACCAGTCACGCGCGCGGCCATGGTTCACCCAGGTGCGCTTGATGTTGGTAGCGGCTTCGCGCTCGACCATGGCAGACAGCGGTGCGCTGCCAAAACACCACAGGGCATCGACATCCATGTGCCCCGCCAGCGGTTTGGCAAGGTCGGCATGGCTGCCGGTGACAATGTTCACCACACCGGCAGGGACGTCAGAGGTTTCCAGCACCTGATAGAAATCCGTCGCCGCAAGGGGGTGGGGGTCAGAGGAGACCAGCACGCAGGTATTGCCCATGGCGATGGCCGGCGCCATCAGGCTGATCAGGCCAAGAAGCGGCGCCTCATCCGCGCAGATCGCCCCGATCACGCCGCAGGGTTCGTTCATGGCCAGCGCCACGCCACGCAGGGGCACGGATTTCACCGCGCCATCATACTTGTCCGCCCATGCCGCATAGGTGAACAGCCGCTGGATGCTCGCGTCCACCTCTGCGTCGCCCGGCTTTCCAGTCATGTCGGACAGGCGCTTGGCAAACTCTGCCGCCCGCGCCGACATGTTTTCTGCAATGTAATATAGGATTTGCGCCCGGTTATGCCCCGTGGCTTTCCCCCAGCCCTTGGCCGCATGCGCCGCCTCAACCGCGTTGCGGATATCCTTGCGATTGCCAAGGCCGATATGGCCCAGCAGTTTGCCGCGCGGGGAGGTGACGGCGCGGGAATAGCCGCCATCAGGACGGGCCTGCTTGCCTGCGATGAACAGCTTGGCCGTGCGGTCAAGGCCTTCGGCAGGCTCGGTCGCCGCAGCGATTGCGACGGGCTTCAGCAATTTGGAACTGCCCGTAGGGCGAACATAGGCCAGCAAGCCTTCCCAGCCACCTTCGCGCCCGAAGCCGCTTTCGCGCACCCCGCCAAAGCCTGCGGCGGCGTCGAACATGTTGGTGACGTTGACCCAGACGATGCCCGCTTTGATCTTTGGGGCCATGTCGAGGGCGAGGTTGATGTTTTCCGTCCAGACGGATGAGGCAAGGCCGTAGCGGGTGTTGTTGGCCAGTGCCACGGCCTCTTCCGGTGTGCGGAACGTCATCGAGACCAGCACGGGGCCAAAGATTTCTTCCTGCATCAGCGTGCTGGCGGCTGACAGGCCGGTGATCAGCGTGGGGGGATAGAAGCAGCCATCCGGCACGGTGCAGGCGGCGCGATAAACCTCGCCTTCGGTGTTGGCATCGACCATGGTGGTGATGGTGGCAAGCTGCGCGGGGTCAATGATCGCGCCGATGTCTATGCACTTGTCCATCGGGTCGCCCATGCGCAACCCGTCCATACGGCGCTTCAGCTTGGCGTGGAAACGGTCGGCCACGCCTTCCTGCACCAGAAGGCGCGATCCGGCGCAGCAGACCTGACCTTGGTTAAACCAGATGGCATCGACCAGCCCTTCGACGGCGCTGTCAAGATCGGCATCATCAAAGACGATGTAGGGGGATTTGCCGCCAAGCTCTAACGTCAGGGCCTTGCCCGTGCCCGCAGTGGCCTGACGGATGCGCTTGCCCACAGAGGTAGAGCCTGTGAAGGCGATCTTGTCGACGGGGGCGTTGACCAGCAGCTCACCCGTGCTGCCATCGCCGGTGATGATGTTCAGCACACCCTTGGGCAGGCCGGCCTGTGCGCTGAGTTCGGCAAACAGCAAGGCGGTCAGGGGGGTGAATTCGGCAGGCTTGAGGATGACGGTATTGCCTGCGGCCAGCGCAGGGGCGACCTTCCATGCAAGCATCAGCAGAGGGAAGTTCCAGGGGATGATGGCCCCGCAGACGCCAAGGGGGGTGTGGTCTGGGAGTTCCGCGTGCATCAGTTGCGCAAGACCGGCGTGGTAATAGAAATGCCGCGCGACAAGGGGGATGTCGATGTCGCGCGCCTCGCGGATGGGTTTGCCGTTGTCGAGCGTTTCCAGCGTGGCGAACAGGCGGGCGTGCTTTTGCACCATGCGGGCAAGCGCATACAGGATTTTGGCGCGGGCGTGGCCCGGGGTTTTGGCCCATTTGGGCTGGGCACGGCGGGCCGCAGCAAGGGCCGCGTCAAGCGCGGACTGGGTGCCTTGGCTGACCTTGGCCAGTTCCTTGCCGGTGGCGGGATTACGGGTCGCAAAGGTGGCCTCGGGCGCAGTGAAGGCGCCGTCGATCCAATGACCAAAGGTGGCGTTGTGGCTGGCAATCCATGCCATCGCCTCGGCGCTGCTTTCGGGGGCGGGGCCGTAGTCCATGGTGGTGAAGATGTCACGGATGGTCATGGCATGAATCCTTTGGGGGCAAATCGGACCGCGACCGGCACGCGGGGGTGGGTGCGATATATCGCGCCCGCCCCCGGGGGGCGGGTCGGGCGCGGTCTGATTTGCTTTGGGCAAATCCGACAAGAAAGCAAGGTACACGAAACCATCCCGCTATCCCATTGCATGACGGTTGGCCGCCGAATAATGCCCGGTCAGGTGATGTTCCAACTGCCGTTCGATATCACCCAGCAGGCTGGACGCGCCAAAGCGGAACAGGTCGGGTTGCAGCCATGGCAGGCCCAGCTCATCTTTCATCATCGCCATGTAGACCAGCGCGTCCTTGGCCTTGGCGATGCCGCCTGCGGGTTTGTAGCCGACCTTGATGCCCGTGCGGTCCTGATAATCGCGGATGGCGCGGATCATGGTCAGGGTGACGGGCAGGGTGGCATTCACACCCTCTTTGCCTGTCGAGGTCTTTATGAAATCCGCCCCGGCCATCATGCAGATCAGGCTTGCCCGTGCCACGTTGCGCAGCGTGCCTAACTCGCCTGTCGCCAGAATCGCCTTCACATGCGCCGCCCCGCAAGCGCTGCGCATCTCACGCATTTCGTCGTAAAGGGCCTGCCAGTTCTGCGTCAGCACATGACGGCGCGAGATGACGATGTCGATTTCGGCCGCCCCCGCCGCAACACTTTCGCCGATTTCAGCCATGCGCAGATGCAGGGGCGACAGCCCCGCCGGAAAGCCCGTGGACACCGCCGCAACCGGAATGCCCGTGCCTGCCAGCGCATCAACGGCGGTGGCAACCATGTCGTGATAGACGCAGACCGCACCGACGCGCAGGTCCGGCAGGCCCAGCTTTTCCAGCATCCACGGCGCCACCGGCTGGCGCGCCTTGGCGCATAGCCGCCGCACCCGCCCTGCCGTGTCATCGCCCGACAGCGTGGTCAGGTCGATCAAGGACACCGCCTTGCACAGCCATGCCGCCTGAAAATCTTTCTTCACCGTGCGCCGCCCGCCAATCGTGGCGGCGCGGCGTTCGATCGCACTGGTATTGGCCTGCACCGAGGCTACCCAATCCAGATCAAGCGGCATGCCATCATTGCGCGCATGGGTCACCTGCGGCAGATGCGCAGGTGCGGTCATCACGATGTTTTCTTGCGCGGCTGACATCAGGCCCCCCTGTTACGGAACCTGCAGGTTCGCATTGCTGCCCGCCACAGGCAAGGGCACCGGCGACCTTGCCGCGCAAAACCTGCGCCCCAACCCGCCGCTGCCCCGGTGATCCGGTCAGTCGTTCTGCCGACGCGGCAGCACCGGTTGATCGGGTTCATCGGCCGTATCAAAGGTTGCCCAGGGCACATCACGCCCCGTTGGCGGCAGCGTGCTCCGGTCGGCGATGCTGTGCAGATAGACCTTTGACAGGAACAGCGCCGTCAAGGGGGCCGTAATGAACAGGAACAGCACAATCAGAATTTCCTGCAGGCTGAGCCCCGCCCCCAACTGCCATTGATGCAGCGAGGACGCGATCAAGGCTGTGCCGACACCCACGGTCGTGCCCTTGGTCGGCGCGTGCAGACGTTGCATGCCATCGCGCAGCTTCAACAGGCCAGCACTGCCGATCAGCGCAAAGATCCCGCCCGTCACCAGCAGGGCCGCGATCAGGATATCCATTACCTGGGCCATGATGCTCACTCGATGATATCGCCGCGCAGCAGATATTTTGACAGCGCGACAGTTGACAGAAAGCCGGTCATCGCAAACAGGATGGCCGCCTCGAAATGGATCGGGTTTCCGGTAGCGATGCCGTAAAGCACGATCAACGCCACCACGTTGACGACCATCGTATCCACGGCAAGAATGCGGTCTGCAGGGGCCGGCCCGCGCAGCAAGCGCACCAGATTCAGCAGGATCGACAGGCCGAAACAGCCAAAGGCAAAGGACAGGGCATAGGTCAGGATCATGCGAAAATCCTTTTCAAACGGGCCTCGTAGCGCGACTTGATGTCATCGCGGATGGCGTCGGGGTCAGGGGCGTGCAGTGAATGGATCAGCAGAACCCGGCCACAGGATGACATGTCGGCGCTGACCGTGCCCGGAGTCATGGTGATCGTGCCAGCCAACAGCGAAATTGCTTCGGGCGCCTGCAACTCGATCGGGACGGCAATCCATGCCGAATTGATTTTGTCACGTGGCATGAACAGGATGATCCTTGCCACCTGGATATTGGCGATGATGATGTCCCACAAGACCAGCAGCAGATAGGACAGCAGCGCCGGTACAGACCGGATGCGCGGCTGGTTCGGCCAATAGGCCGCGGTGATCAGCGGAATGACAATGGCGAGCACGCCGGCCATCAAGATACTGCCGATCTTGGGGTTGTTGACCAGCAGGAACCAGATCAGGAACAGCAGGGCCGACAGGAAGGGATGTGGCAGCAGGCGGCGCATCATGGCACAATTCCCAGCGTATTGGCGGCGATATAGGCGGCTGGCGCATGCAGGGCCTGGGCCGCGACCTGAAGCCAGCCCATCACCGGCCCGGCAAAAACCGCAAGGGCAACCAACGCGGCGACAAGTCCGAAGGCGGCAGTGATGGCCAGCGCTTCGGGCGGATGATCGGGCGGCGCGTCGTCAACGGCTGCAGACTTCCAGAAGAGATGAGAGCCCGCCCGCGCAAAACCCAGGATCATGATCAACGAGGTGACCAGGATTGTGGTCCAGGCCAGCGTTGCCGTGCTGCGCAAGGCGTCAAGCACCATCAGCTTGCCCAGAAAGCCTGAAAGCGGCGGCATGCCGGCCATGCCGATGGCGGCGACGAAGAACAGGCTGGCAATCAGCCCGCTCTGTGCCACCGGGTGTGCGGTCCCACGCAGGGTGCCAGTGCCACGCCGGTCAAGCACAAGGTCCGATACCAGAAACAGCAGCGCCCCGGCCAATGTGGAATGGAGCAGGTAGTAAAGGGCTGCAGCAGTGGCGGCCGGGGTAAAGGCCGCGAGCGCCAGCAGGATGGTGCCCATCGAGGCAATCGCCGCAAAGGCGGCAAGGCGCGCAAGCGAAGTGGCCCCCAGCACGCCGACCGCGCCAAGCACCAGCGTAGCGATGGCGGCGGGCATCAGGATATCGGCAAACAGCGGGCCGGTTGCGGCCACACCGGGCGGAAAGATCAGGGTAAAGACCCGCAGGATGGCATAGGCGCCAACCTTGGTCATCACGGCAAACAGGGCAGCCACAGGGCCGGGGGCATTGGCATAGGTGCCGGGCAGCCAGAATTGCAACGGCACCAGTGCGGCCTTGATCGCAAAGACCAGCAGCATCAGCACGCCGCAGACGCGGATCAGCGCATGCTCGCCTTCCGGCAGGGCCGCAACCTTGACGGCAAGGTCGGCCATGTTGAGCGTGCCCGTAACGCTGTAGATCGTGGCAAGCGCAAACAGGAACAGGGTAGAGCCGACAAGGTTGAAGGCCACGTATTGCACCCCGGCGCGTAACCTTTCCTGCCCTGCACCATGGATCATCAGGCCGTAGCTCGCGATCAGCAGCACCTCGAAGAAGACGAACAGGTTAAAGGCATCTCCCGTCAGGAATGCACCGTTCAGACCCATCAGTTGAAAGAGGAAAAGCGCATGAAAATGCTTGCCGCGCGCATCCCATCCGGTGCCGATGACGTAAAGCTGTATGAAAAGTGCAAGAAACGAGGTCAGCCCGACCATCATCGCCGACAGCCGGTCAAGCACCAGCACGATGCCGAAGGGCGCAGGCCAGTCTCCCAGCCGATAAACCGTCGGGCCGCTGACGGTGGCCTGCCAGAGCAGCCCCATCGACAGGATCACCAAGAGCACCGTTCCCGCAAGCCCGAAGATGCGCTGCAGCAAAAGATCATGGCGCATGGCCATGGCGATCAGCGGGGCCAGCATGGCCGGCAGCACGACCGGCAGGATCATGGCATGGGATGACAGCATCGCAGTCATGCCCCGCGGTCGGCCGTTGCGGCAGGTGCGATGTCCGCACCCTCGGGCCCCTGCAGGTTGATGCGGTCGTCACCGCTGCCCAGATAGGCGCCCAGGGCCATGATCAGAATGACCGCCGTCATCCCGAACGAAATCACGATCGCGGTCAGCACCAGGGCCTGCGGCAAAGGGTCTGTATACCCTGCGGCGGCGGATGAAATGATGGGCGGGCTGTTGATGGCCAGCCGTCCGGCGGCAAAGATGAAGACATTGACGGCATAAGACAGCAGCGACAGTCCGACGATCACCGGAAAGCTGCGCAGGCGCAACAGCAGATAGATGCCGGCAGCTGTCAGCAGACCAATGGTGGCGGCGATCAGATATTCCATTACAACGCCCGGTTTTCAGAAGGATCAATGTCAAAGGCCTGCGTGTTCACCCGCGTGCCCGCCCGCACCGACAGGCGCGAAAAGGACGCAAGCGCCAGCAGAACCGCGCCAAGCACCGTCAGGAACACCCCAAGGTCAAAGATGGCGGCCGTCGCAAGCTCGAACTCCTCCAGCGGCCAGATGTTCACGTATTCGAAGCCCGATGTCAGGAAAGGCAGGCCAAAGGCCCAGGCCCCGATGCCGGAAAGCCCGGCAATCATCACACCGGCGCCGATCACGGCATGGTAGTCGACGCGCTGCTGCCGTGTTGTCCAGGCAAAGCCCGATGCGAGGTATTGCATCAGGAAGGCAATTGCGACCACAAGGCCGGCCACAAACCCGCCACCCGGCAGATTGTGCCCGCGCAGGAAAATGAAGACACCCACCATGATGGCAACCGGCAGCAGCAAGCGCGTTGTCACCACCAGCATCATCGGATGCCGGTCACCGGCCCGGGCACTGGCGGCACGCCCGGCGGCAAGACGTGCGATCACACCATTGTCGGACAACAGCGCCTCGACCAGCGCAAAGATGATCAGGGCTGCGATGCCCAGCACGATGATCTCGCCATAGGTGTCATAGCCGCGGAAATCGACGATGATCGTGTTGACGGCATTGGTGCCGCCCGCGCCCGGTTTGGACTGCGCCAGATGAAAGGCCGAAATCACCGGATAGGCGGCATCGCGCAGCATGATCGTGGCCGTCAGCACTGCCGCGCCGATCCCCGCCACCAGCGCAATCACCCCGTCGCGCAACTTGCGCGGCAGGCTGCTTTCCTGCGGTGTGACGGCGGGCAGAAAGTTCAGCGCCAGCAACATCAGCAACACGGTCACCACCTCGACCGTCAGCTGGGTCAGCGCAAGGTCAGGCGCCGACATCCATGCAAAGCCGGCCGAGATCATCAGGCCGATGACACCCACGAAGATCAGGCTGACAAAGCGTTGCCGATGCCGCGCCACGACAATGACGATGGCCGCAACGATCAGTACGAAACCTGCCAGCACAACGCCAGGCACAGGTGTCGGCGCGCGCAGGCCGGGGCCGTGGGTGGCCCCGCTGAAGGCCAGCACAGCCAGGCCGACAATCGTCAGCACGGCAAAGGTGACGGCCCGTGGCAGGCTGCCGTCATGCAACCGGTCGGTCACAAAGCGTGCCAGTGCTGCGGCCGCCCGCACTAGCGCGTCAAACATCCGTTTGCCTTCCGGGCGCGGCGCTGCCGCCCAAAGCGCGGCCAGACGCGGGTAAAGGCCCAGCAGCATCAGGCCCCCGCCAACCGCAATGACCGACATCCACAGGGCAGGGGCCTCGATCCCGTGCCAGTGGGTGATCTTGGCGTTCACCACCCCGCCCGTCACCGCGCTGGCCGCTGCATCCACGATCCAGGCGGCCGATGTCATCGGAACCACGCCAATCACCACGACAAGGCAGGCCAGCAGCGCCGGTGACAGCCACAGCCCCGGCCCGGGGTCATGTGGCATATGGGGATAGTCATCGCGCACGGGCCCGCCAAACACATGCACCAGCAGCCGAAAGCTGTAGGCAACCGACAGCACCGCGCCCAGCGTGGCCAGCAGGCCCAGCAACCAGACGCTGCCGAAATAGGGGGTGATCGCCGTCTGCTCCAGCATCAGCTCTTTTGACAGGAACCCGTTGAAGGGCGGCAAGCCAGCCATCGACAGCGATGTGATCAGCGCGATGACAAATGTCACCGGCATCAGCCGCCGTAACCCGCCCAGACGCCGGATATCGCGCGTATGTGCTTCATGGTCGACGATGCCTGCGGTCATGAACAGCGCCGCCTTGAACGTGGCATGGTTGATGATGTGAAACACGGCCACGGTCGCCGCAGCCTTGGTGCCAATCCCCAGAAGCATGGTGATCAGGCCCAGATGGCTGACCGTCGAATAGGCCAGCAGCGCCTTCAGATCATCCTTGAACAGCGCGACCTTGGCCCCGATCAGCATGGTGATCAGGCCCGCCGTCGTGACAATCAGGAACCAGGCCTCGGTGCCCGACAGAACCGGCCACATCCGTGCCATCAGAAAGATACCGGCCTTAACCATTGTTGCCGAATGCAGATAGGCGGATACAGGCGTTGGCGCGGCCATCGCGTGCGGCAGCCAGAAATGGAACGGGAACTGCGCCGACTTGGTAAAACAACCCAGCAGGATCAGGATCAGCGCGGGCAGGTAATAGGGCGAAGCCTGGATCAGATCACGGTTCTGCAAGATCACGGACAGATCGTAACTGCCCACGATATTGCCAAGGATCAGCATGCCCCCGATCATCGCAAGGCCACCCGCACCTGTGATGGCCAGCGCCATTCGCGCGCCCTGACGGCCTTCGGGCAGATGCTTCCAATAGCCGATCAGCAGGAAGGACGACAGCGACGTCAATTCCCAGAAAATCAGCAAAAGCAGGATGTTGTCAGACAGGACAATGCCCAGCATCGCACCCTGGAACAACAAGAGATATGCAAAGAACTGGCCCATCGGGTCGCGGGCGGCAAGGTAGAACCGGGCATAGGTGATGATCAGCAGCCCGATCCCCAGGATCAGCCCGGCAAACAGCAGCCCCAGCCCATCCAGCATCAGTGTCACATTCAGCCCCAGCTGCGGCAACCAGTCGACCTGCAGCCGGTCAACCCCGCCGTTCAGCACGGTTGGTGCCGCGATCGCCAGCAAAAGCAGGGCCGTCAGCGTGGTGGCACCGGCGGCAAGGGCGCTGGCATTGCGGCCTGCGCGGATCATGACTGCTGCAAAAACGGCCCCGAGGAACGGAAGCACTGCGATCAAGCCTAAGGCCACCGTATCCCCATTCCTGCGTCAAGCTGCGTTACCTGCCCGAATTTGGGCGCTATCGCATTAGTTTCAAGACGCAAGCCAAGGTCAAGTGTGCATCACCTTGAAATCACTGGTCGCGGGCCGCCGCGTTCTGGTCGATCAGATAGCGTTGCGACAGCGGAATGGCGGCCCCGCCCAGGGCGCGCGCCTGCGCCCCGACCGTGCCTTCGCGGATCGTCGGCGCCTCGATCCCGGCAAGGTCAAGCCGGTGCAGCGCCGCATGGGTGCGCCGGGTGATCTCGGCGCGGATCGTGGTGGGCATCCAGCCGTCGATCAATACCGAGTCAAGCTCCATCAGCGTGGCCGCCGACAGGATGGCGCTTGCCAGCCCTTCGGCGGCCCCATCCATCCAGTCCGACAGGATCGCCGGGCTGATCTGCCAGTGATCGTGCTGTTCCCACAGATGATCCGACGGTTCTCCCGCTGCCTGCATCGCATCGGCCAGCACCGACATCGACGCCACCGACAGCAGCCGCCGCATCCGCCCATCGGGGCCGGGCACGGGCATCGGGCCGACACCCGCCGCATTGCCGGTACGCCCGGTGAACAGCTGGCCATTCAGCACCAGCCCCCCCCCGATGAAGTAGCCAAAGTAGAAGTACAGAAAATCCTTTGGCCTTTCCCCACTGCCAAAAACCAGTTCCGCCCCGCAGGCGGCGGTTGCGTCATTCTGCACATAGACCGGCATGCCCGTCAGCGCCGCCAGTTCGGCCTGTATATCCCGCTCGCGCCAGGCATCCATTTCCGCTTGCGGTGCACCGATCACCTGCACCCAGTTCCACAACTGGAAGGGCATCGCGATACCAAGGCCGCCAATGCGGTCACGCGATGTCTCCGGCAATTCGCCCGCCAGCGAAGGCAGCGCCTTTGCGACAAAATCCGTTACGGCACCGGGGGTTGGATAGCGATAGATCTGTCGGCGCGTGCCACGCACCCGGCCCAGGAAATCGATCAGGATCAGGTCCGCCGACCGCCGCCCGATCTTCAACCCGAAGAAGAACGCACCATCGGCGTCAAGTGACATGGGCACGGAAGGCTGGCCGATACGCCCGCGGACAGGCTCGCCGCGCAACAACAGGCCATCCTGTTCAAGTCCGCGCATGATGACCGACACGGTCTGCGCCGACAGCCCCGTGATCCGTGCAATATCCGATTTGGCCAGGGCCCCCTGCTGGCGGACCAGTGACAGCACAAGCCGTTCATTCTGCGCCCGCATGCCAGACTGGTTCGTGCCACGCAGACCGATGTCATCCAGCGCGCCGGGCAGCGCACCCCCTGCCGGGCCGGGCAGCGGATTCGGCGGGGGCGCCCCCGTCAACCTGCCCTGATCCGCAAGATCATCCCCGGCGCTGCGCATTGTCTATGCTCCGGCAGGCGCAGCGATCACGCCCTTGCGCAGAATGACATTGGCGAACAACGCCATTTCCGATGTCGCCACGATCGTATGGGCGCTGCGGATGCGCGGGTAAAGCACCGCACCATCCAGCGCCTCGGTCATGTGGCCGAACCGGCCACACAGCGCGTCAATTTCGGCATGGATTGCGCCCGTCTGGTTGCGGTCGTTGTTCTGTGCGGCCCGAAAGATGCCTGGCGGCATGTCGCGGTCAATGGGCAACACCTGCAAAATCGCCTCGAGCATCACCAGCACGCCGTGTCCGTCTGCCCGCACGAGGCGCCGGGCATGGTCCTGCGCGGGATAGTTCCCGTCGACCAAGGCAATTTCATCGCCATGGCCCATCGCCCGCAACGCAAACAACAGATCCGGCCCCAGTATGGGGGGAAGTCCCAGCAGCATGATACGTCCCATTCCTTCACTGCCAGACTTCACCTGCGGCGCCCCCTTGGCCCCGCATGCCTTGCCGGCAGTGCCCTCCCTTTTCCTGCGTCCTTCGCGTTGGCCGCGCAGCGTCGCAGCAATGCGCCATCCGGCCGTTCACAGGAATCTCCATCGCTACCCTGAGCGTCTTGCCGGGCTGCTGTCAATAATAAATCACTCTGATTTATTTATCTTGACGCGCCGTCGGGAATCAGTTTCTTTTGCGAACACCGCAGTGGGGAGGAGTGCCGCTGCGCTGGCATTTACAAACGGGGCATTGGGCCCCGATCCTGGGAGGACGACCATGAAACTGAAGACAAAGGCCCTGCTTGGCGCAGCGATGTTGGCCCTGATGGCGGGTTCCGCATCGGCAGCTGACCTTGTTTGCCTGATCACCAAGAACAACACCAACCCCTTCTTCGTGAAGATGAAAGAGGGTGCAGAAGCCAAAGCTGCCGAGATGGGCATGGATTTCCAGGCCTATGCCGGTGAGAAAGACGGCGATGCTGCGCCGCAGATCACCGCCATCGAAAACTGCGTGGCTGCCGGTGCAAAGGGCATCCTGATCACCGCCTCGAACGACTCGGTCGGGCCGGCACTGAAGGCCGCCCGTGAGGCAGGCATCCTTGTCATCGCCCTCGACACCCCGCTTGCCGATGCCGAAGCACAGGACATGACCTTTGCCACCGACAACTTCCAGGCTGGTATCCTGATCGGCCAGTGGGCTGCTGCAACGCTTGGCCCTGATGGCGTCGCGAACGCAAAGATCGCCATGCTGAACATCAACAAGGACAACATCAGCGTGGACGTGCAGCGCAACACCGGTTTCCTGACCGGGTTCGGCATCACCGTGCCTGACCTGACCGTGATGGACAGCGAAGATGACCCGCGCGTCATCGGTCATGAATCCTCGGACGCGAACCCCGAAGGCGGTCTGCGCGCCATGGAAACGCTGCTGGCGAAAGACCCGGACATCAACGTCGTCTACACCATCAACGAACCCGCAGCAGAAGGCGCCTATCAGGCCCTGAAGGCCGCTGGCAAGGAAGGTCAGGCGATCATCGTGTCGGTTGACGGCGGCTGCCCCGGCGTGGCCTCGGTCGCATCCGGCGTCATCGGTGCCACCTCGCAGCAATACCCGCTGCTGATGGCATCCTTGGGCGTTGAAGCCGTCGCCGCCTTCGCAAAAGACGGCACCAAGCCCGCCGCATCCGACGGCCTGACGTTCTTCAACACCGGCGTGAACCTGATCACCGACAAGCCAGCCGAAGGCGTGCCGTCACTGGACAGCGCCAAGGGCACCGAGCTGTGCTGGGGCTGATCGCCGGTTCGCATAACTGGCAAAATCGTTGACGAAGCGAAGGGCGACGATACAGTCGCCCTTCGTGTATCCAGCACTTGCTTGCAAGGCTGCGACCTTTGGGAGGGGGGGATATTCACAAGATGACCGACAGTTCCACACCAACAAAAACCATTTCGGATTTCGAGGCAAAACTGTCCGAAGCCGACACCGCCGTTGCCAGCTTTGCCCGCGATGACAAGACGCTGATCCGCCGCATTCGCGGCGCCCTGCGCCGGTCGCCCACGCTGATCCCCGCCCTTGTTCTTTTGATCTCCATCATCGGCTTTTCCATCGTCGCCCCGCGCTTTTTTGGCCTTGGTGCGCTGTCGACCATCCTGAAGCAGGTCACCGTCACAGGCTTTGTCGCCCTAGCACAAACCCTTGTCATCCTGACCGCCGGTATCGACCTTTCCGTCGGCGCCATCCTTGTCATTTCCTCGCTTATCATGGGCAACCTTGCCGTCGTCACCGGCGTGCCCGTTGGCATCGCCATCGTCATCGGCATCATCTTTGGCGGCCTGATGGGCCTTGTGAACGGCCTCCTTGTGGCCAAGGTCAAGCTGCCGCCCTTCATTGTCACCCTTGGCACACTGTCCATCTTCAACGCGCTGAAGCTGTGGTATTCCCAGTCAGAATCCATCCGCAACGTCGATATCGAGGCCCAGGCCCCCGCCCTTTTGTGGTTTGGCCAGGGCTTCAACATCAGCGGTGCATCCCTGTCTTACGGCGGTATCGCCCTGATCCTGTTTGCTGCCGTGCTGTGGTATGTCCTGAACCACACCGCTTGGGGCAGGCATGTACATGCCATCGGCGATGATCCTGATGCAGCCATGCTGTCGGGGATCAAGGTCAACTCTGTGCTGATTTCGGTCTATGTCGTCGCCGGCCTGATCTGCGGTTTCGCCGCATGGATCGCCATTGGCCGCGTCGGTTCCGTCTCACCCATCGCCTTTGATACCGTCAACCTTGCCTCTATCACCGCTGTGGTGATTGGCGGCACCTCGCTGTTCGGCGGGCGCGGTTCCATCATCGGCTCGGTCCTTGGCGCGCTGATTGTCGGTGTGTTCAACACCGGCCTGTCGCTGGCCGGGGTCGACGATTACTGGCAGATGTTCGCGGCGGGCTGCCTTGTCATCATCGCTGTCGCACTTGATCAATGGCTGCGGAGGGCTTCGCAATGACCGTGACACCTATCCTTGAAGCGCGCGGCCTGATGAAGCGCTATGGCACCGTGGTCGCCATGAATGGTGCTGATTTCGACCTGATGCCGGGCGAGATTTGCGCGGTGATCGGCGACAACGGTGCCGGAAAATCCACGCTGATCAAGGCGTTGTCGGGGGCCGTTACCCCCGACCACGGCGAAATTTTGCTGGATGGCAAGCCCGTGCATTTCCGCAGCCCGGATGATGCGCGCGCCTTGGGCATCGAGACCGTGTACCAGAACCTTGCCATGTCACCGGCCCTGTCGATCGCCGACAACATGTTTCTGGGCCGCGAATGGCGCGCACCGGGCATCATGGGTTCTGTGTTCCGCAAGATGGACCGCACGCGGATGGAGAAATTTGCGCGGGACAAGCTGAATGAACTGGGCCTGATGACCATTCAGGACATCACCCAGCCTGTTGAAACCCTGTCTGGCGGCCAGCGGCAGGGCGTGGCCGTGGCGCGGGCGGCGGCGTTCGGATCAAAGGTGGTGATCCTGGATGAACCGACGGCGGCACTTGGTGTCAAGGAAAGCCGCCGCGTGCTGGAACTGATCCGCGATGTGCGGGCGCGGGGCATTCCGATCATCCTGATCAGTCACAACATGCCGCATGTGTTCGAGGTGGCGGACCGCATCCACATTCACCGTCTTGGGCGCAGGTTGTGCGTGATCAAGCCGTCAGAACATTCGATGTCGGATGCCGTGGCCTATATGACCGGGGCCAAACTGCCGGAAGGCGTGGCCGAACAGGCATGACACCAGTTGAACTGGCCGTCCTGATCCGGTCGCGCGCTGCCGGGCGGGGGCGGTTCATCACCGCCCTTGCCGGCGCGCCGGGGTCTGGCAAATCTACCTTGGCCCAGACCCTGGTTGCCGCTTTGGGCGCAGGTGCGCGCGTCGTGCCGATGGATGGCTTTCACTATGATGATGCGGTGCTTGAGGCGCGTGGCCACAGGGCGCGCAAGGGCGCGCCTTATACCTTTGATGCGCAAGGCTTCATTCACCTGATGCACCGCCTGCGCGCAGGCGGTGACGTCGCCATTCCCGTGTTTGACCGCAGCATGGAACTGTCGCGCGCGGCCGCAGATGTGGTCACGGATGCCGATCAGTTTCTGGTGGTCGAAGGCAATTACCTTCTGCTCGATCAGGCCCCGTGGACTGACCTTGCGCCGCTGTTTGACCTGACCGTATTCCTTGATGTGCCCCTTGCCGAGCTTGACCGCCGCCTTGTCGCCCGCTGGGCGCATTACGGCAAAACCCCCGATCAGGCGCGTGCCTGGATTGACGGCAATGACATGCTCAATATCCGGCAGGTGGTTGAGGGGTCACGCGCGGCGGATGTGGTGGTGCGTTGGCAGGCTGGTGTCGGCAGCGCGGCGCGCGATTCCACCGGATGACCCCGCCCCGGGCTTGATCCGGGGCCTCTGGCCGGTTGCGGGGGGGGCGTCGGGGACGGGGTTGCCTTGGCCGTTACGGCGTCATCGCCTTTCGCTGGCGCGCGCGTTCCAGGCCTAGCTGCCGCTCGCGCCAGATGATCAGGCAGCCCGCAAAAATCACGATCCCGGCCCCCAGCAGCATCGTCCCCGTCGGCACTTCGTCAAACACGGCATAGCCGATCAAAAGGGCAAAGATCATCGAGGCATAGTCGAACGGTGCGACCAGTGATGCATCCGCCTCGCGGTAACTTGATGTCAACAAAATCTGCCCGACCCCGCCCAGCAGCCCCGCCGTCACCAGCAGCACCGCCTCGCCCGCCGTGGGCCAGACCCAGCCGAACGGCAGGGTCGTCAGCGCCAGCACACTGGCTGTCACCGAAAACCAGAACACGATGGCGGGCGTTTTTTCCGTCATCACCAGCTTGCGCACAAACACCTGCGCAAGGGCTGCGAACACGGCCGAGGCCAGCACCAGCATCGCGCCCAAAGCCTCTGCAAAGCCTGCGCCGCCTTGGGTCACTGACAGGCGCGGCGACAGCACGATCATCACCCCTGCCAGCCCCAAGGCCACGCAAGCGATGCGGAAGGCCCGCACCTCTTCGCCCAGAAACATCGCGGCGAACACCACGGTCAGCAGCGGTGCCGCATAGCCGATCGCCGTCACCTCGGGCAATGGCAGGAAGGCCAGGCCAGCAAAGCCCAGCCCCATCGCCAGCGTGCCGACAAAGCCGCGCCAGAAATGCCCCATGGGCGCCGCCGCGCGAAAGCCGGTGGTCAGCTCATGCCGCACCGCAAGCCATGCCACGATCACCGGGATGGCAAAGAAGGATCGGAAGAAGACGGCCTGCCCGGCTGGCACGCGGTCGGCAACAGCCTTGATGACGGCAGCCATGACGATGAACACGATCACGGATGCAACTTTCAGCGCAATGCCGCGCAGGGGGCGTTGAGGGGTGGTATCCATGCCGCCAGATGGCCAGTTTGGCGCAGCACGCGCAACCCCACTGGACGGCATGGCCGCCATGCGTTTTGCTGGGATGAAAGGAGATTGCCCATGCGCCCTGATCTGGAAACGCTGATCGCCGCCGGACGCGGCGAGGTGCCCGCCGATATTGTCCTGCGCGGCGGGCGGGTGTTTGACCTGATCACCGGTCAGCTGGTGGATACCGATGTGGCGATCGTGGGCGATACGATTGTCGGCGTGTATGGCGATTATTACGGCAAAGAGATCGTCGATGTTGCGGGGCAGGTGCTGGTGCCGGGGTTCATCGACACGCATCTGCATGTCGAAAGTTCGCTTGTCACGCCGCTGGAGTTTGACCGCTGCGTGACCCCGCGCGGCGTGACGACGGCCATTTGCGACCCGCATGAAATTGCCAATGTGCTGGGCCTGCCGGGTATTCAGTATTTCCTCGACGCCAGCGCCCACACGCTGATGGACCTGCGCGTGCAGCTGTCCTCCTGCGTGCCGTCGACCCATATGGAAACGGCGGGGGCGCGGCTGGAGGCGGCGGACCTTGTGCCGCTGAAGGACCATCCGGCGGTGATCGGCCTTGCGGAATTCATGAATTTTCCCGGTGTGCTGGCGCGCAATCCGGGCTGCATGGCGAAATTGGCCGCGTTCCGGGGGCGGCATATTGACGGGCACGCGCCCCTGCTGCGCGGAAATGACCTGAACGGCTATATCAGCGCGGGCATCCGGACAGAGCATGAGGCGACAACCTATGAAGAGGGGCTGGAGAAGCTGCGCAAAGGGATGCGGGTGTTGATCCGCGAAGGGTCGGTCAGCAAAGACCTGCACGCGCTTGCCCCCCTTCTGACCGAACGCTTCGCGCCTTATCTGTGCCTTTGCACCGATGATCGGAACCCCTTGGACATTGCCGAGCATGGGCATCTTGATCACATGATCCGCACGGCAATCGGGCTGGGGTGCGATCCCCTGGCGGTCTACCGCGCAGCCAGCCTGTCGGCGGCCGAAGCCTTCGGGCTGAAAGACCGGGGGCTGATCGCACCGGGCAAACGCGCAGATATCGTGGTGATCGACAGTCTGGAAGGCTGCCATGCGCGCCGGGTTTTCGCAGGCGGGGTAGAGGCAACGCCTGCGGCCTTTGCGGCGCGCGGGGCAGTGGCCCCTGTCGGGCGGCAATCGGTCAAGGCGCCAGCGGTGGTCGCGGGCGATTTCCGCACGGGCGGCAACCGGGTGGAGACGCCGGTGATCGGGATCATTCCGGGCAAGATCATCACAGAGCATCTGACGTTTGATGTGGCCCCGGTGGATGGCGACAAGCGGCCTGATGTGGCGCGGGATCTGGTGAAGATCGCGGTGATCGAACGGCATGGGGTGAACGGCAACAAGGCGACGGGCTTTGTGAGGGGCTTCGGGCTGCAGCGGGGCGCGATTGCGGGGACAGTCTGCCATGACCATCACAACATCGCGGTGGTGGGGGCGGATTATGCGGACATGGCGCTGGCGGTGGAACGGCTGGGGCAGATCGAGGGCGGGTTTGTGGTGGTGGAGCGGGGGCATGTGCTGGCTGAGGTGGCGCTGCCGGTGGCGGGGTTGATGAGCCTTGAGCCGTTTGAGGTGGTGAAGGACCGGCTGGTGGCCTTGCGGGCGGCGGCGCGGGACTTGGGGGTGGTGCTGGAAGAGCCGTTCCTGCAACTGGCATTTCTGTGCCTGCCGGTGATCCCGCATTTGAAGATCACGGATCATGGGATGGTGGATGTGGACCGGTTCGAGGTGATGCCCTGACTGTGGGATAACCGATTTCTTCGAAGAAATCGGCACGGAGCCTTCGAAGGCTCCGGTCCGGAATTTTGCAAATTCCGGGCGCCCGCCCGTGGTGGGTCTTAGCCCCGGTGTTGCAGCCAACCGACAAGGCGGATGGCGCGGCGCAAGGTGGTGAGGGCGGCACCGATCGTTACGATCCAAAGCGCGAAAGTCAGGATCGTGGCGGCTGTCCACCAGCCGGTGATGGCAAGCGCGGCGAGCACGGCGGCCAGGGTCATGGTGGCCATGCGTTGGGGTTTGGCCATGGGGCCGGAAAAATCGGATGGGGCGCCGTTGGCGCGGCCAAGCTCGCGGACGTAAGCCGTAAAGACGGCAAGGCTGGCGGCGGCAAAGCCGAGCGCGGGGTGGCCCGCGCCAAGGCCCGCGCCGCCAAGGATCAGGATATCGGCCACGCGATCGGGGAATTCGTTCCAGAAGGGGCCGGAGGCTTCGCGCTTGCCGCCTTCCATGGCGACCATGCCATCCAGCAGGTTGCAGATCAGGCGCAACTGGCAGCCAGCGGCCGCGATGAGGAACAGCAGGGCGGCGGGCCAGCCTGTGGTGGTCCCGGCCGACCAGAATGCGCCACCGGCAAGGGCGGCAAAGCCCATGGAGGCGATGGAGATGTGGTTGGGGCTGATGCGGCTGCGGGCCAGACGGCGCGCGGCGGATTGCGCCCAGCCTGCGTTGCGGGTGGCGATGGGGCGGCGGTCATTCATACGGTTGACCAGTAGAAGCGGGTGAGGTGAAAGAAGATCGGGGCCGAGAAGATGACACTGTCGAGCCGGTCAATAAACCCGCCATGCCCGGCAATCATCTGGCCCCAGTCTTTCACGCCACGGTCACGCTTGATCGCGCTCATCACCAGACCGCCGAAAAAGCCCATCAGCACGATGACAAAGGCCATGGCCCCGGCCTGCAAGGGCGTGAAGGGGGTCAGGAAGGACAGTGATGCGCCGATCACAATGGCGGTCAACGCGCCGCCGATGAAGCCTTCCCATGTCTTTGACGGCGAAAGGGCGGGCGCAATCTTGGTGCGGCCAAAGAGCTTGCCCCAGATGTATTGGGCCACGTCGGACCCCTGGACGACGACGACAAGAAAGGCGATGAGCAAGACGTTGCGGCCCTCGAACCCGGGGATTTGCAGGGACAGCAGGGCGGGCACGTGGCTCACGCAGAACACGCAGACCATGAGGGCCCATTGCACCTCGGCCACGCGTGACAGGAAGCGCCCGGTATCACCGCGCAGGGCGACGATGATGGGCATGAGGAGGAAGGCATAGACGGGAATGAAGATGGAATAGAGGCCGTACCATTCGGTCCAGATCAGATAATACTGCACGGGGATGACGACGAAGAAGGATGCGGCCAAGGCCATATGGTCAGCGCGGCGGGTGTCTGTGAGGGTAAGGAACTCGCGCAGGGCGGCGAAGGAGCAGAAGGCAAACAGCACGGATGCCCCCGCCTTGCCGAAGGTCAGGGCCAGCCCCATGAGGATGACCATGACCCACCAAGCCTTGATCCGCGCGTTCAGGTTTTCGATGACGGGGTTATCGGCCCCCTTGCGGTCGGCGAGGATGGCACCGATCAGGCTGGCGGCCACCAGCACGCCGCCAAGGCCCAAGAGAAGCATCCAGAGGTCTGCCGTGGCCCCATTCATGTGGCACCTTGCGTGGCGATCAGTGCGGCGGTGGCGCGGGCAAGAAAGGTGTCCTTGTCCTCACCCGCCTGCAGGTGCAGCGGTTCGCCAAAGGTGACGGTGCAGATCAGCGGGATGGGCACGATTTCACCCTTGGGCATGACGCGATTGAGGTTGGCGATCCAGACGGGGACAAGGTCTATGTCGGGGCGCTGGCGGGCGAAATGGTAGAGGCCGGATTTGAAGGGCAGCAGCCCTTCGCCGGTCATGTTGCGCTGGCCTTCGGGGAAGATGATGAGCGACGCGCCAGCATCTGCGGCGGCAATCATTTGCGCCACGGGGTCTTCGGTGCGGGCGTCAGGGCGGCGGTCAATGAGGACGGCGTTGAAGACATCGCGGCCGATGAAGCTGCGCAGTGGGCTGGTCAGCCAGTAATCGGCGGCGGCAACGGGGCGGGTCTGGTCGCGCAGGGCAGGGGGAAGCACGGTCCAGATCAGGACAAAATCGCCATTGGAGGTGTGGTTGGCGAAATAGACGCGCTGGCGGGGGTGGGGCGCGCAGCCCGCCCATGTGGCCTGCACAGCAGTGACGGCACGGGCGAACAGGCCGATGGCGGTTCCGGTGGCACTGGCAGCAAGGCGGCGGGCGAGGGTCAGGGCATGCTCACTGCGTTTGTGACGGTGGGATGACTGTAGCGCGGGCTTGAACGGCGTTCAAGTGGGGAATGACCGACGGGCCGCCACGCGTAGGCCAAGCCAGAGGTCCCGGGTCAGGCCCGGGACGGGGTTGGCTTGTTGGGGCGTATCGGAAAAACAAAACCGCCCCGGAGGGCGGCTGTGTTGGGCGGTTGGTGGAGCCAGGGAGGATCGAACTCCCGACCTCTTGAATGCCATTCAAGCGCTCTCCCATCTGAGCTATGACCCCGCCGGATCGCCTGAGGCCCCGCAGTTTCCTGCGGAACACCGGCTGATTATGGGAAGGTGCCGCGGGGCGCAAGGGAAAAACGCAAGGCCCCGGCGCGGCAGATCAAACTTCTTCTTCGTCGCCTGCCACATCGGCAAGCTCGTCCAACGAGACGTTGTCATCGCTGTCATCTTCCAGCAGATCATCGTCCAGTTCGGTATCGTCGGTGACACCCGTTTCAAGCAGGTCATCATCGGCTTCGATGTCGACCAGAACGTCATCATCCTTTTCCGGGGCAACACGGGCGATCACCGACGCGGCCATCTTGCGGCGCACCGATTCGATATCGACGACCTCGCCCGTATAGGGGCTGACGATGGGTGTGCGGTTCAGATCATAGAAACGCTTGCCGGTCGTCGGGCAAATGCGCTTGGTTCCCCATTCGGCCTTGGGCATGAAAGTCCCTCTCGGGTTTGACGGTATCAGGTTACGCGGTCCGCTTGCCAGAAGTCGGCCCTGCTGTCAAAGGCTTTCGCCCCTGATGCGAAGCGGGTAAATGGCGGGGGACGTCGCCCGAGTCAAGGGGGCAAGTGGGGGAATGCCATGCCGGTCCTGCCGGGACAGCCACCAATCGAAATTACCTTGCGGCGGCTGGCACGGTCACGGCGGTTTTCGTTGCGTGTCAGCCGGGCGGATGGGCGCGTCACGCTGACCTTGCCGCTGCGCGCGCGCGAGGCCGAGGCGATGGCCTTTGCTGCAACCCAGGAAGACTGGCTGCGCCGTGCCATCGCCGGGTTGCCACAGGCAGCATTGGTGGGGTTTGGCGTGCTGCTGCCGGTCGAAGGGCAGATGCTGCAGGTCGTTCCCGGCCCGGGGCGCATGGTGCGCGTGGCGGATGCCCGGCTGGAGGTTCCGGGTGAAGCGGCGCAAGTCGGGCGGCGGGTGGCGGTATTTCTGCGGACACTGGCGCGCAACCGTCTGGCTGCGGCGTCAGACCGCCACGCTGCGGCACTGGGCCAGCGCTTTTCCCGGCTGACGCTGCGCGATCCGCGGTCACGCTGGGGCAGCTGCACGGCGGATCGGGCGCTGATGTATTCCTGGCGGCTGGCGATGGCCCCACCCGCCGTGTTGGATTATGTCGCCGCGCATGAGGTGGCGCATCTGGTGGAAATGAACCATTCACCGGCCTTCTGGGCCGTTGTCGCCGCCCTGCGCCCGGACTGGAAGCAGCAGCGCGACTGGTTGCGGGCGGAGGGCGGGGGGCTGCAGGCATATCGGTTTGGGGAGTGAAACCGTGCCAGTGTGACCGATCATGCGATCTGTTCAAACCGGCAACGGCTGCACAGGGCATCGGTTTCTGCATAGGCGGCGGCAAGGGCCTGCATCCGGGCATAATCCATGCCGTAGAAATAAAGTGCCGTTTCTTCGGGGCCTTCCCAATGGCCCATCATGAACCCGGCATCGCCAAGGGCTGCATGCAGCCCGTCGATGGTTTGATTGACATCGGAGGTTGCGTAAACCTCGGCGGGCAGGTCGGTTCCGTTCAGAAAGATCGCCATGCCCTCGCTCAGGCCAAAGGGCCGTGCCGCGCCATCGGGCAGACGCAGGACTGACCCCTTTGGCGCGCCAAGACGTTCGAGAATCTCAATGACCTGCTGCACCGCGCCATCCGCGCCATCATTCAGGGCGATTTCGATATCGCAGGCGGCGATACCATACGGCGCGGGCGCCATTTCCGTGCCGCCGCCCACGACTTTTCCCATTGCGCGTTCACGCAGCTGGGCGTCAAGCGGATCTTCAAAGATGTCGCCGCGCTGCATAGGTTGCAGGCGCGCATTCAGCCGGGCGACGATGACCACCGGCGCGGGCTTTGCCGCGCGACCAAACAGTTTTCCGAGCATGCCCCCCCGTTGCCGTTTGCCGGAATTTGGGCAGCCCCATATGCCCTGTCAAGGGAATGGCGTGGTGCCATCGCGCGTGCATTCGGGCGAAACGCATGCCAAGCCATTGACGCGCGGCCTTGCGTGGTGTTGCCATGCGGCCCATGCTGATGCCCCGCCTGACAGACCCGAACGCCCATGCGCATGAACGCCTGTACCGCAGCTTGCGCCAGCAGGTGATGCATGGCGAACTGGCGCCGGGGCAGGCGCTGACCTTGCGGGGGCTGGCCAAGACCTTTGGCGTGTCGATGACGCCTGCGCGTGAGGCGGCGCGGCGGCTGGTGGCGGAGGGGGCGCTGACGCTGTCGTCGTCAGGGCGTATCTCGACACCCGAGCTTTCGCCGGAGCGGATCGAGGAACTGGCGTCGATCCGCGCGCTGCTGGAGCCGGAATTGGCCAGCCGCGCCCTGCCGCGGGCGCATTTCGCGTTGATTGACAGGCTGGCAGCGATCAACACGCTGAACGCCGAAGCCGTGGCCAAGCAGGATGCCGTGGCCTATATCCGCACGAACCTGGAGTTTCACCGCACGCTTTACTTGCGTGCGCAGGCGCCGGCGATGCTGGCCATGTGCGAAACGGTCTGGCTGCAACTGGGGCCGACGATGCGGGCACTTTATTCGCGCCTGCGCCGGAACGAGCCGCCGCAGCACCACCGCAATATTCTGGCGGCCCTGCGGGCGGGGGACGAGCCGGGCCTGCGGCTGGCGGTGCGCACGGATGTGACGCAAGGGTTAAGGCATCTGGTCGCATAAACGATTTTTCGACGAAAAATCAGGGGGCTGTCAGCCCCCTCGGCGCAAGCGCCTTCACCCCCGAGGATATTTGGGCGACATTGAAAGGGCGGATGCGTGCGTGGTTGCACAGTTTCTGTCTGCTGGTTGCCCCTTGGCAGAGCGGGTGGGGCGCGCCATCTGATGGGGCAGAGCAAGGAAAGCGAGATCACCCATGTCATTCCGTCCGGTCATCGAGACGCGCAGCGCAAGCCCACATGTGGAAGGGGCGGGGGTGCATTTGCACCGGGCCTTTGGATTTGGCGACCCCACAGAGGCGGACCCCTTCCTGCTGTTTGACGATTTTCGGGGGGATCATCCGCGCGATTACAGCGCCGGTTTCCCGTGGCACCCGCACCGGGGGATCGAGACGATCACCTATGTGCTGGCGGGCACGGTGGAACATGGCGACAGTCTGGGCAACCGGGGTGTTCTGGGGCCGGGCAGTTTGCAGCTGATGACGGCGGGGCGGGGGATCCTGCATCAGGAAATGCCCAAGGGTGATGCGATGGGGCGGATGCATGGATTTCAGCTGTGGGGCAACCTGCCGAGGGCGCTGAAGATGACGGCACCGCGCTATCAGGACATTGCCGGGCAGGAATTGCCAGAGCGGTTTGAGGATGACGGCACGTCGATCCGCGTGGTGATTGGTGATTACCGGGGGGTGCAAAGCCCGGTCGAAGGCATTGCGGCAGACCCGCAGTATCTGGATATCTTCGTGCCTGCGGGCAAGCGCAAGGTGTTCAAGGTGGATACGCGCCGCCGGGCCTTTGCCTATGTGTTTGAGGGTGCGGCGTCTTTCCGTGATGCGGCACGGCCTGAGGGTGTGCTGGTGGAAAAGGAAGTGGCGGGGCGTGAGGTGAACATCCGCGATCTGAGCGGCAACCGCACGCTGGTGCGCTTTGGTGCGGGCGACGAGGTCGTGGTGACGGCGGGGCCGGATGGCGTGCGTTTCCTGCTGATTTCGGGTGCGCCGATTGCGGAACCTGTGGCCTGGGCAGGGCCGATCGTGATGAACAGT
>JALOSO010000146.1 GCA_025458385.1 Paracoccaceae bacterium
ACATCGCACGGATGGCGGGGAAATCGAACAGGCTTTCCATCAGGGCGGCGTAATCGGCGACCGGATCAACCACATCCACAAGCATGTCGCCCAGGTTCTGCCGCCCAAGGCTGCCCAGATCGACGTCGGCTGCATCCATCATCTGATAGGCCGTGATCGTCTTTGTGCGGGCAAACATCGCTTCGGTCACGCCTTCCGGCGCCGGCCCCCCGTTCGGCATGTTGAATTTCACGCCGAAATCCTCGGTCGGCCCACCCGGGTTGTGGCTGGCGGACATGATGATGCCGCCATCGGTTTTATTCAGCCTGATCAGGTGGCTGGCCGCCGGCGTTGACAAGATCGCGCCCTGCCCCACGATCACGCGCGCCGCCCCATTGGCCGCAGCCATCCGCAAGATCACTTGCGCCGCCCGGTCATTGAAATAGCGTCCATCGCCGCCCAGAACAAAAGTCTTTCCCGCAGCCCCCACCACATCGAAAATCGCCTGCACGAAATTCTCAAGGTAATGGCGCCCCATGAACACCGGTGTCTTCTTGCGCAGGCCCGAGGTGCCCGGTTTCTGACCTTCGATTGGCAAGGTCTCGACGGCGTGAATGATCATGCGGCGCCTCCCACGGCTGAAAAGACGAGAACGGAATTGGCCGGGGCGTTCTGCCCCTTTGGCCAAGGGCCAACCGGTGCATCCGGCTGGGTCGTGTTGATTTCAACCTGCCAGCCTTGCGCGGTATCCGGCAATGTCAGCGGCGTTGCAGGACCCGTGTTCAGCACCGCAAAGATCGCGTCAGGGGCATCCGGCCCTTCGGCCGCCATGCGCAATTCCACGCAAAGGCAGCGGAATCCTGCATCATGCCAGTCGCCCGGCCCCGGTGGCTGTCCGTCTGCGCGGCGCCAGATCACATCAGGCAGGCCATCTGACGGCCGGATTTCCGCATGCAGGAACCGCCGTTGGCGCAACACCGGGTGCCGCGCCCGCAAGGCCGACAACCGGGCAACAAAGGCCGTCAGCGCACGATCTGCCGTAGCCCAGTTGATCCAGCTGACCTCGTTATCCTGCGCATAGGCGTTGTTGTTGCCACCCTGGCTGTGGCCCAGTTCGTCCCCCGCCAACAGCATCGGGGTACCCTGACTCAGAAAAACCGTGGCCAGCATGTTCCGCTTGCGCAGCGCCCGGCCCGCCCGCACCAGCGGATCGGCTGTCGGGCCTTCGGTGCCCAGATTGTCGGAATAATTGTCGGAATGGCCATCGCGGTTGTCCTCGCCGTTGGCCAGATTGCGCTTGACGGTAAAGCTGACCAGATCCTCAAGCGTAAAGCCGTCGTGGCTGGTCACAAAGTTGACCGAGGCCGTTGCCGGCCGGGCATGATGATCAAAACTATCGGCTGATCCGAGCAACCGCCCTGCCAGATCCGGCATCATGCCCGGATCGCCCCGCCAGACCCGCCGCACGCCATCGCGGTACTTGTCATTCCATTCGGAAAACGGATGCGGGTAATGGCCCAGTTGATAGCCGCCCGGCCCGATATCCCAAGGTTCGGCAATCAGCTTGACCTTGGACAGCACCGGGTCTTGCCGCACCGCATCAAAAAAGCTGCCTGCGGGATCAAAACCATGCGCCTCGCGCCCCAGCACCGAACACAGATCAAAGCGAAAGCCATCAACGTGATACGTCTCGACCCAGTGGCGCAGGCTGTCCATCACCAACCGCAGCACCATCGGATGCGTCAGGTTCAGCGTGTTGCCGGTGCCCGCGTCATTCATGTAATGCCGCCCGCCACCCGTCAGCCGATAGTAGCTTGCGTTGTCAAAGCCGCGCAAACACAGGGTCGGGCCATGCTCGTCCCCCTCTCCGCTATGGTTGTAGACCACATCGAGGATGACCTCGATCCCCGCCGCATGAAAGCGGCGCACCATCGACTGGAATTCCCAGACCTGGCCCCGCGTCAGATAGCGTGGTTCGGGGGCAAAAAAGCCAAGTGTCTGATAGCCCCAGTAATTCTTCAGCCCCTTGGTCACCAGAAACCGGTCATCCATAAAGGCATGCACCGGCAGCAATTCGATCGCCGTCACGCCCAGGGTCTGCAAATGGTCAATCACCGCATCAGATGACAGACCCAGAAAAGTGCCGCGCTGGCCACGTTCCACACCAGGGTGCAGCGCTGTCAGCCCTTTGACATGCGCCTCGTAGATCACGCTGTCGGCCAGACTGCGCCGGGGTGCCCGGTCTGTGCCCCAGTTGAAGGATGCATCCACCACCACGGATTTCGGCACGGCAAAGGCACTGTCGCGCGTATCAAACGACAGATCGCCACGCGGGCTGCCGATCTTGTAGCCCATCAGCGCGTCCGACCAGCGCAACCGGCCCTCAAGGGCGCGGGCGTAGGGGTCAATCAGCAGCTTGTTGGGGTTGAAGCGGTGGCCCTGTTCGGGCGCATAGGGGCCGTGGACGCGAAAGCCGTAAAGCGTGCCGGGGGTCAGGCCGCCGACATGGCCATGCCAGATGTCGCCATCGCGTTCGGGCAAGGGGATGCGGGCCATTTCCTTGCGGCCATCGGGCGAAAAAAGGCAAAGCTCGATCAACGTGGCATGGGTCGAAAACACGGCAAAGTTCACGCCTTGCCCATCAAACGTTGCCCCCATCGGCCAGGGTCGCCCCATGGTGACGGCATGCCCATGCGCCACCCGGGGCGGCAGGCTGTGAACCGCTGTCACGGCAGCAGCCCCTGATAAAGGGCCGCATAGGCCGCGGCCGAGGTTTCCCAGCCGACCGGGTGTTTCATCGCGTTCTTTTGCACCTGCCCCCAGCCTTTTTGATCGCCATAAAGCTGCACCAACTGCCGCAAGGCCTGTGCAAAGGCAATGGCATCTGTCGGATGAAAGGTGATGCCCGTGGCCACACCTGCGGCCATGGCGGCGGGTGAGGCATGGATGACGGTATCCGCCAGCCCCCCCACCGCCGCAACCACCGGCAGCGCGCCATAGCGCAACCCGTACATCTGCGTCAGGCCGCAGGGTTCAAACCGGCTGGGCACCAGCACGGCATCAGCGCCTGCAAACATGCGGTGGCTCAGCGCCTCATCATAGCCCACGCGCAGGCCCACGCGGCCCGGAAAACGCTGATGCAGGCCGCGCATCGCCGCCTCCAGCGCCGGATCGCCCGATCCCAGTATCGCCAGCCCGCCCCCCGCTGCGATGAAATCGGGCAGGACCATCGGGATCAGGTCAATGCCCTTCTGATCGGTCATCCGGCTGACCACAATGGCCAAGGGCCCCGGCACATCCAGCCCGAATTCCGCGCATAGGGCGGCACGCGCCGCCGCCTTGCCCTTCATGGATTTCACCGAATAGTTCAACACATCGCCATCGGTTTCCGGTGACCAGACGCCCGTATCCACGCCGTTCAGAATGCCGGACACCACATCCGCCCGCGCCGTGATTACGCCTTGCAGGCCCATGCCATATTCCGCCCGCGCCAGTTCCGCCGCATAGGTCGGCGACACGGTGGTAATGCGGTCCGCCGTCACCATGCCCGCCTTCAGGCTGGACAGGCCGCCGTAATATTCCAGCGCGCCGGGGTGGAATTCAGATGCAGGCAGGCGCAATTCGCCCAGCATTGATGCCGCAGCCCAGCCCTGAAACGCGATGTTGTGAATGGTGATCACCGTTTTCACCCCAGCCGCCCCACCATAGGCAAGGTAAGCAGGTGCCAGCCCCCCCTGCCAGTCATGCGCGTGCAGAACGTCCGGGCGCCATCCGCCAAACCCCTCACGCGCCATGCGTGCCGCCACCCAAGACAGCGCCGCAAAACGCTGCGCGTTATCCTCCCAGTCACCTTGCGGCCCGGAATAAGGCCCGCCTTCCCGATCAAACAGATGCGGCGCGTCCAGCAAAAGGACCGTGATCCCCGCCACCACACCCATCCGCACCACGCCCACGCCACCCCACAACCCATCCTCGCGCCAGACCTCGGGCCAATCCGCCGCCAGCGCCCGCAAGGCCCGATACGCCGGCATCAGCACCCGCATGTCCCAGCCAACCCCCGCCAAGGCCCCCGGCAGGGCCCCGACCACATCGGCAAGGCCCCCCGTCTTGATCAGCGGCACACATTCCGACGCAACCGATAACACCCGGCCCTGCATCTTCATCGCCTACCCCTTTCAATGTCGTTCAAATATCCCCGGGGTTCCGGGGGCAGGCAGCCCCCGGTCCGACCGTTGCGAAAAGCTCAGCCCTTGGCCTTCGCCCGCGCGTTCAGCATATCCTGCGTGATCAGCACAATGCCAGTTTCCGTGCGGCGGAACCACTTGGCATCTTCCACCGCATCCTCACCTACAACCAGCCCCGCCGGGATCATCACCCCCCGGTCAATCACGCAGTTCTTCAGCCGCGCCGACCGCGCAATATCTGCATAGGGCAGCGCCACCACATGATCGAGTGCTGCATAGCTATGCGTGCGCACGCCCGTGAACAACAGGCTGTTGGCCACCGAAGACCCCGACACGATGCAATCCCCCGACACGAGCGACGATACGGCCGATCCGCGCCGCCCATCCTCATCATGGATGAACTTGGCCGGCGGCACGCTTTCCGAATAGGTCCAGATCGGCCAGGAGTTGTCATACAGGTCCAACTCCGGCACGAAATCCGTAAGGTCGATATTCGCCCGCCAGAACGCATCCACCGTTCCCACATCGCGCCAGTAGGGTTCCTTCTCCAGCCCCGAACGCACGCAGCTGTCGGCAAACTTGTGCGCCACGGCCTTGCCGTTCTTCACGATGTCCGGGATGATGTCATTGCCGAAATCATGGGATGAATTCGGATCATCCATATCCTTGATCAGCAGTTCGCGCAGGAATTTCCAGTTGAAGACGTAAATCCCCATGCTGGCCAAGGCATGGTCCGGATCGCCCGGAATGCCCGGCGGATCCTTGGGCTTTTCCAGAAATTGCGTGATGCGCATGTCCTTGTCCACATGCATGACGCCAAAGGCCACGGCCTCCATCCGCGGCACGGTCAGACAGCCGATGGTGACATCGGCCTTGGTGTCCACATGCTGGCGCAGCATGATTTCGTAATCCATCTTGTAGATGTGGTCACCGGCCAGAATAACCACATATTCGATGTCATAATCATCAACGATATCAATGTTCTGCGTCACGGCATCGGCGGTGCCCAGATACCATTTGTTTTCATCCACACGCTGCGAGGCGGGCAGGATATCAAGGTATTCGTTGCGTTCCGCCCGGAAAAAGCCCCAGCCGCGCTGCATGTGGCGGATCAGGCTGTGCGCCTTGTATTGCGTGGCAATCGCCATCTTGCGGATGCCCGAGTTCAGCGCGTTGGACAGCGCAAAGTCGATGATCCGCGTTTTGCCGCCGAAATAGACCGCAGGCTTGGCCCGGCGGTCGGTCAGCTCCTTCAATCGGCTGCCGCGCCCCCCCGCCAGCACAAAGGCCATGGCTTGGGATGACAGACGCGCGTTGGGTCTTTGTTTCATTCTTCCCTCCCTTGCCCTTGCGGGCCTTCAGTCCTGCTTCAGGTATATCGCCGCCAGTGGTGGCAGTGTGACAAGCGCCGATTGCGCCTGCCCGTGCCATGGGGTGGGTTCCGAGGTGATGCCTCCCGCATTGCCACGGTTGCCGCCGCCATAGATGCCTGCATCGGTGTTCAGAATTTCGCTCCAGCGGCCCGCCATGGGCAGGCCCACGCGGTATGTGCGTTCGACCGGGGTCATGTTGACCACGGCGACCACCATCTTGTCGCCTGCCCCGCCCTTGCGCGCCCAAGCGTAAACGGATGCCTCGGCATCATTGGATTCAATCCATTGGAACCCGTCGGGCCGCGTATCATTGACATGCAGCGCGGCATTGTCGCGGTAGACGCGGTTCAGATCGCGGACAAGGCTTTGCATGCCCTTGTGCTCGGCCACGTCCAACTGGTGCCAATCAAGGCTTTGCTTGTGGTTCCATTCCGCACCTTGTGCAAACTCCTGCCCCATGAACAAAAGCTTCTTGCCCGGATGCGCCCACATGAAACCGTAGTAGGCGCGCAGGTTGGCGAATTTCTCCCATGCGTTGCCGGGCATCTTGTCGAGCATCGACCCTTTGCCATGCACAACCTCATCGTGGGAAATCGGCAGGATATAGTTTTCCGACCATGCGTAATGCAGGCCGAAGGTCATCTGGTGGTGGTGGTGACGGCGATAGATCGGGTCCTTTTGCATGTAGGACAGCGTGTCATTCATCCAGCCCATGTTCCATTTGAAGCCAAAGCCCAGCCCGCCATGGTTGACGGGGCGCGAGACACCGGGAAAGGCCGTGCTTTCCTCGGCCACTGTCATTACCCCCGGGCAATCGCCATAGGCCGCGATGTTCATCTTGCGCAGAACGTCGATCGCCTCGTAATTCTCGCGCCCGCCGTCCTTGTTGGGGATCCACTGGCCATCCTTGCGGGAATAATCACGATAAAGCATGGAGGCCACGGCATCCACGCGCAACCCGTCAAGATGGTATTCTTCCAGCCAATACAAGGCGTTGGAGACAAGGTAGTTCTGCACCTCAACCCGGCCATAGTTGAAGATCAGGGTGTTCCAGTCCTGATGAAAGCCTTCGCGGGGGTCTTGATGTTCATAAAGCGGCGTGCCGTCAAAGCGGCCCAAACCATGCGCATCGGTGGGGAAATGGCCCGGCACCCAATCCAGCAGGACGCCGATACCGCGTTTATGCGCCGCATCCACAAAGGCGCGGAATTCGCCGGGGGTGCCGTGGCGGATGGTGGGGGCGAACAGGCCCACGGGCTGATAACCCCATGAGCCGTCGAAGGGATATTCGCTGATGGGCATCAGTTCGATATGGGTAAAGCCCATGTCGGCGACGTAATCGACCAGCTGATCGGCGAGTTCGGTGTAGCTCAGCATCCGGTCGCCCGGCGCGCGTTTCCATGAGGCGAGGTTCACCTCATAGACGCTGATCGGCGCATCAACGTTTTGCTGCGCATGGCGGCCCTTCATCCAATCGGCATCATGCCAGTCGCCGGCGATTTTCCTGACAACAGAGGCATTTGCGGGCGGATGTTCAGAGCCGTAGCCCACCGGATCGGCCTTCAAGGGCTGCAAATGCCCGCCGGGGCCAC
This sequence comes from Paracoccaceae bacterium, assembly GCA_025458385.1. Lineage (GTDB taxonomy): Bacteria > Pseudomonadota > Alphaproteobacteria > Rhodobacterales > Rhodobacteraceae > JAAFHS01. The sequence goes on from JALOSO010000146.1 coordinate 7,129, forward strand.
GGATTTCGTATTTGTAGGTGGTGCCTTCCGGCAGACCGGGAATGAAAATCTCCCACACGCCGGTCACGCCACGGCGGCGCATCGGGTGGCGGCGGCCGTCCCAGACGTTGAAATCCCCCACCACCGACACGCGGTCGGCATTGGGTGCCCAGACGGCGAAATGCACGCCGTCCACCCCTTCATGCGTGATCAGATGCGCGCCCAGCACGTTCCACAGGCGTTTGTGCGTGCCCTCAGAGAACAGGTATTCATCCATCTCGCCCAGCACCGGGCCAAAGGCGAAGGGGTCGTCAAACTCCCACGTCGCGCCATGCCCCGTGGCGCGCAGCCGGTAGGCCGATTTGCGGGGCAGCTCGGCAACGAACAGGCCCGCAATGCCATGCGCAAGGCTGGCCTCGGTCACTTTGTCTTTGCCCGTCAGCACCCACAGCCGGTCAGCGCCGGGCACAAAGGCCGTGACCACATGCTTTCCGCGCTTGTGCAGGCCCAGCACCGAAAACGGATCGCCATGCCGC
>JALOSO010000147.1 GCA_025458385.1 Paracoccaceae bacterium
GAAAATCCTTGGGGCGTCTTCGTAGGACAGGAGCAGGGCGAGGGATTCCGGCGTAGTGAGCAGGATATGGGGCGGGTCGGCGCGCTGGCGGCGGCGTTGGGTATAGGTCGTATCGCCAGTGCGGTCTTCGACGCGGATTTGCAGGGCTGCGCCTTCGATCGGGGTGCGCAGGTTGCGGCGGATATCGGCGGCAAGGGCCTTGAGCGGCGAGATGTAGATGGTGTGCAGGCCGGGGGGCGGGGTGGGGCCAAGCGCGGCAAGGGTGGGCAGGAAACCGGCAAGGGTTTTGCCGCCGCCGGTGGGGGCGATGAGGAGGGTGGCGGGGTCGGCGGCGCGGCCGAGCATGGCCTGCTGGTGCGGGTGCAGCGACCAACCTTTGGCAGAAAGCCAGTCCGTCAGGGCGTGTGGAAGCGTTGTCATCAGACGGTTATAGCGCCGCGCCGCTGTTTGGGCAGATCGCAAGCTGCCTTGCGGCACAGGCACGGGGGCTGCGCTATGATGCCACCCCGTTACCCTGCGACAGCGCCTTGAGTTCGTAGACCAGCGTCAATGCGTCCTTGGGCGACAACTCATCCGGATGAACCGTCGCCAGACGTGCCTGCACGGGTGATGGGCCCGGCCGTGTCGGTGGCGGCGCAGGCGGGGCTGCGGCAAACAGCGGCAGATCGTCGATCAACGTCTTCTGCCGCCCGCCGCCCGCCCGCTCACCTGCCTCCAGCGCCTCTAGCACCACTTTGGCCCGGTTGATCACCGCCGCCGGCAGGCCAGCAAGCCGCGCCACCTGCACGCCGTAAGACCGGTCTGCCGCGCCTTGGCGCACCTCGTGCAGAAAGATCACCTCGCCGTCCCATTCCTTGACCGCCATTGTCGCATTTTCGACCCCCGGCAGCTTTCCCGCCAGTGCCGTCATCTCGTGGTAATGTGTGGCGAACAGGGCCCGGCAGCGGTTCACGTCATGCAGATGTTCCAGCGTTGCCCAGGCAATGGACAGCCCGTCATAGGTTGCCGTGCCCCGGCCGATTTCATCCAGAATGACCAGCGCCCGGTCGTCAGCCTGATTGAGGATGGCCGCCGTTTCAACCATTTCAACCATGAAGGTTGACCGCCCGCGCGCCAGATCATCGGCGGCACCGACCCGGCTGAACAACTGACTGACCAGCCCGATATGCGCCGATGCGGCCGGCACAAAGGCCCCGGCCTGCGCCAGGACGGCGATCAGCGCGTTTTGCCGCAGAAAGGTGGATTTTCCCGCCATGTTCGGTCCGGTCAGCAGGCGGATGGCTGGGGTCTGGTCACCTGTCAGGTCGCAGTCATTGGCAACGAACGGCCCTGCGCCTTGCCGCCGCAAGGCGCGCTCTACCACCGGGTGACGCCCTGCTGACACCCGAAAGGCCCGGCTGTGATCGACCTGCGGGCAGACCCAGTTTTCGGCAACGGCAAGATCGGCCAGGGCGGCGGCCAGATCGATCTCGGCCAGCGCGCGCGCAGCGGCGGCCAACGGCCCGGCATGTGCCAGCACCGCCTGCCGGAGCGATTCGAAATGCGTGCGCTCAATCTCAAGCGCGCGGTTTCCGGCATTCAGGATGCGCGTTTCGATGTCGGACAGTGGCACGGTGGTAAAGCGCACTTGCCCGGCGGTTGTCTGGCGGTGGATGAAGGTGGCATTCAGCGGCGGCGACAGCATGCGTTCGGCATGGGTCGCCGTGGTTTCGATGAAATACCCAAGGACATTGTTATGCTTGATCTTCAGGCTGGCGATGCCTGTGTCGGCAATATAGTCCGCTTGCATGCGCGCAATGACGCTGCGGCCTTCGTCGCGCAAGGCGCGCGTTTCATCCAGATCAGTGTCATAGCCCGCTGCGACAAAGCCACCATCGCGGGCCAGAAGTGGTGGTTCGGCGACCAGGGCCTGTGAAAGCAAACTGATCAACCTGTCATGGCCTGACAGGGCCATCGCGGCCATCGCCAGCAGATCGGGGGCCTTGTCAAAATCCCCGGCCAGCCCCTGTGCGGCCAGCAACCCCGCGCGCAGGGCGGCCAGATCGCGCGGACCGCCCCGGTCAAGCGCAAGGCGGGCAAGCGCGCGGTCGATATCGGGCACACGGCGCAATGCCTCACGCAGATTTTCCCGCAATGCGGTGTTCTGGGCCATATGGGCAACGGCGGCCTGTCGCTGGGCAATCACGGCAAGGTCACAGGACGGGGCCGCCAGCCGGTGTTCGAGCAAGCGGGCACCGGCCGCGGTCATCGTGCGGTCAATCGCCGCCAAAAGTGACCCGTCGCGCCCGCCTGAAAGGCCGGTCGTGATTTCCAGATTGCGCCGGGTGGCGGCGTCGATCTGCATCGCGCCACCGGGGTGTTCCTTGACCGGCGGCCGAAGGCTGGGCAACTGCCCACGTTGCGTCAGGCTGATGTAGTCGACGATTGCACCCAGGGCTGCCACCTCGGCCCGGTCCAGCGTTCCGAACCCGTCCAGTGCTGCCACATCGAACAGACCGCACAGCCGGTCATGGGCATTGGTGGAATCGAAACTGCTGCGCGACAGGGGGGTGACGGCGGCCCCGCTTTCGACAACCAGATCCTGCAGATGCTGGTCCTGCGCCTCGCTCAGCAGAACTTCGCGCGGGGAAAGCCGGGCCAGTTCGGGCGCCAATCGCCCCGGCGGGCAGGCGATCACCCGCATCTCACCGGTCGAGATATCGGCCCAGGCCAGTGCTGCGGTATCGCGCACCTCGGCATAGGCGGCCAGATAATTGCTGCGCCGTGCCTCAAGCAAGCTGTCTTCGGTCAGAGTGCCGGGGGTGACAAGGCGCACGACATCCCGCCGCACCACGGCCTTGTAGCCGCGTTTGCGGGCCTCGGCCGGGTCTTCCATCTGTTCGGCAATGGCCACGCGAAAGCCTTTGCGGATCAAGGTCAGCAGATAGCCTTCGGCCGCATGGACCGGCACCCCGCACATCGGGATATCCTGTCCCTGATGCTGGCCGCGTTTGGTCAGGGCGATGTCCAGCGCCGCAGCGGCGGCCACGGCATCATCAAAGAACATTTCATAAAAGTCGCCCATCCGGTAGAACAGGATTGCATGCGGATGCCGCGCCTTGATCTCCAGATATTGCGCCATCATCGGCGTGACAGGATCATCAGTCAAACCAGCCCTCCCAAAGCTGGCCGGACCCTAGCCAATCGCGGTCAGGCCGGAAAGGGGGTCAGCGCGCAAAGGCGGCCTGATCCCCCCACAGTTCCAGCACGCGTGCATCGCGCCCGCAGGATTCGCGGTAGAACTTGTAGGCGTTCGCCTTGGTCTTTGGCCCCCGGCGGGTCAGGATGATGTCGTCCTGCAGGTAGTAATCCTGATGATAGGCATCGGCAGGCCAAAAGGCGGCTGCAGGCAGAACCGGCGTCACGACACTGGCCCCCAGATCGGCCGCGGCCTTGGCAAGCGCGGCGTCGGCAATGGCCACTTCTGCGGGGTCCGAGGTGAAAATCGCGGTACGATAGCTGTCACCACGGTCACAGAACTGCCCGCCGGCATCTGTCACATCGACCGATCGCAGGAACAGCGTGATCAGCTGTTCATAGGTCAGCACCGCCGGATCATAGGTGATTTCGACCGCTTCGTAATGGCCCGTGCCCCCACCAACAACCTGTTCGTAGCTTGGGTTTTCGACCGTGCCACCGGAAAAGCCCGATACGACCGTGACCACGCCCGCGACACGTTCAAAATCACTTTCGACGCACCAGAAACAACCGCCTGCCACCACCGCAGTTGCGGTTTCGGCCCGCGCTGCGGCCCCTGTCAGGATGAACGTGGTCAGCAGGATCGCTTGTCGCAGCATGGGGGCACCTTTCTTGCAGCGGGTGCTGGCCATACAACGGCAAAGCCCGGGCGCGTCCATTCACCCTATTGTGAGGACACGCGCGCGTGACCCCTTGGCGCGCCGCGCGCCGCAGCATAGCCTTGGCGCATTCCGCAGAAAGCGTTCGCCATGAATGACCACGTGTCCACCCATCAGGCCGAAGAAGATGCCCGCAATGAGGCGATCCTGATCTGGGTCAACGGCCAGATCGTGCCAAAGGCGCAGGCGGTGGTCTCGGTCTACGATTCGGGCTTCATGCTGGGCGATGGCGTGTGGGAGGGGATCAGGCTGTACAACAACCGCTGGTCCTTTCTTGATGAACATATCGACCGGCTGTTCGAGGCGGCAAAGGCGATTGATCTGGATATCGCGCTGAAAAAAGATCAGGTCATGCAGGCCGTGGTCGAGACGCAGCTGGCCAATGGCATGACCAATGATGCGCATGCGCGGCTGATGGTGACACGCGGGGTCAAGACACGGCCATTCCAGCATCCCCGGCTTTCGCAGCGGGGGCCGACCATGGTGATCATCATGGAACACAGCCGCCAGAAACTGCCCCGGCCGATCCGGCTGGCGACAGTGCCGCATCTGCGCGGGCTGCCGATGACCCAAGACCCCAAGCTGAACAGCCATTCCAAACTGAACTGCATTCTGGCCTGTATCGCCGCCGAAAAGGCAGGCGCGGATGAGGCGCTGATGCTGGATGTGCATGGCTTTGTGAACACGACCAACGCCTGCAACTTCTTTATCGTGCGCAAGGGGCATGTCTGGACGAGTACGGGCGACTACTGCATGAACGGCATCACGCGGGGCAAGGTGATCGATCTGTGCCGGGCCAACGGCATTCCGGTGTTTGAACGCAATTTCAGCCTTGTTGATACCTATGGGGCGGATGAGGCGTTTCTGACGGGGACCTTTGGCGCGCAGACACCGGTTGGCACCATTGACGGGCGGCAGATCGGCACCGGGCAGATGGGGCCGGTAACCGAACGCCTGCGCGGTCTTTACAAGGCCCTGGTGGGGGCATGATGGGGGCGACGCAGCGCATTGCAATGTGGTCAGGCCCGCGCAACCTGTCGACGGCGTTGATGTATGCCTTTGCCGCGCGCGGGGATTGCGCTGTTGTGGATGAGCCGTTCTATGCGGCCTATCTGGCGGCGACAGGCACGGATCACCCCATGCGCGCGGTGGTGATGGCGGCACAAAGCACTGATCCCTTACAGGTTGCCGCCGCCTGCACCGGCCCTGTGCCGGGCAATATGCCGCTGCATTACCAAAAGCACATGACCTTGCACATGATCCCGGCCTTTGACCGGGGGTTCCTGCGGGGGCTGACCAATGCGTTCCTGATCCGCCATCCGGCGCGGGTGATTGCCAGCTATGTGCGCAAGCGCGAAAATCCGACGCTTGCCGATATCGGCTTTGTCCAGCAGGCGCAGCTGTTCGATATGGTGGCCGGGTTCACCGGTCAGCCGCCCGTGGTCATCGACAGTGCCGCCATCCGCAACAACCCGGCGCAGGCGCTGTCGGCGCTGTGTGCCCGCCTGGGCATTCCCTATACAGACAGGATGCTGTCCTGGCCCGCCGGCCCGAAGCCCTATGACGGTGTCTGGGCGCCGCACTGGTATGGGGCTGTGCACCGTTCAACCGGGTTCGAAGACCCCGAAGGCCCGCTGCCCGTGCTGACAGGGGCTGCGGCAAAGCTGTGCGATGCGGCCCTTCCCTATTACCATCAGCTTGAAAAACACTGTGATTGACCCGTTTTCAAAGGTGCACTGCATGCGTTTCCTTCCCAGCCTCGTTGCCGCCCTGTCGCTGCTGACACCTTTTGCCATTCAGGCGCAGGATCAAAGCATTGTGCCATTTGTCGATGCCATGGGGTCGCAACCCTGTGTCGACAGCGAATTCACCTGTGTCACAATGCAGTTGCCGCGCGACCATTTCGCAAATGACCCGACCGCCACGCTGCCTGTGACCTTTGCCATCAGCCTTGCGACTGATCCGGGGGCAGGCACGTTGATCTATGCGGTGGGCGGCCCGGGGGCGAGCGGGCTGTTGGCCGCGCAGGATTATGTCGATGCGATGGACCCCGAACTTGTGGCCCGCACCAACATCGTGTTCTTTGACCAGCGCGGCGTCGGGCCTGACCACGGCTTTTCCTGCGTCGATGCGATGGTGGCCTATGATGCGGCGGACCTGCCATTGTCAGACCCGGACGCAGCGATTGCCACGGCAAGAACCTTTGTCGAAGATTGTCTTGCAGCCATTCCCGATCAGGATTTGCTGAAATCGGTCAATACGGATCAGGCGATCCGCGATATCGAGGCGTTTCGACTGGCCATCGGCAAACCAAAGCTGTGGTTGTATGGCGAAAGCTATGGCACGCAATTCGTGCAGGAATATGCGACGGCCTTTCCCAATGCGGTCAAAGGGGTGATCGTTGATGGCACGGTCGATCTGAACCTTGGTTTCGCGGGGTTCTATCAGTCTTACACGGCGGCCTCGGAAAATATCCTGCAACGGGTTCTGGCCGAATGTGACCGGCTGGCCGATTGCCGCAAGGACATGCAAGGCGGGGCACTGGCAACCTATGATGCGCTGGCCGCGCAATTGCGGCAGGGGCCGATCACGGTGGCCTTTCCAATGGGCACTGGCAAAAGCGAAGACCGCCAGCTGACAGCGACGATGCTGGAAAACAGCGCCTTTTATGCCCTTTATGGGCCAAGCGGGCGCGGGGTATTCCTGCGTGTGTTGGCGGCGGCGTCCCGGGGGGATCTGATCCCGCTGTTGCGCCTGGGCTATTCAGACCTTGGCCTGAATTCGGAAACGTTGACGGGTGAATTCGACCCCAGCTATTCGCCAGCGTCCTATTACGCGATCAACTGCAGCGATTACCGGGAATTTGAAGGCGATGCCGAGGCCGCCGGTCGCGCGATCCTTGCCGAGGCGCAGGCCTATGCCGCAACCAATCCGCGCCTGCTGCGGACCTATTATGCGGAACGGTTGGGATGTGCGTTCTGGCCGCATCAGGGCGAAGTGGCACGGCCCGAACCTTTTGCTGGCGGGGATTATCCGACCTTGGTGCTGAACAGCGATACCGATCCGATCACGCCCGTCACGCAGGCCTACTCGGTGTTCGACAATGTGCAGAACGGCCATATCGTGGTGATGCAGGGCGGGCCGCATGTGATTTACGGCTGGGGCCTTTATTGCCCGGATCAGATTGTGGCCGACATGATCCTGTTGGGGGAAATGCCGGCAACCCCGGTGCAGTTGTGCGAACAGCCGCTGGTCGATGCCTATGTGCCGCTGACACTGACAGACCCCGCTGATCAGGCCGATGCACTGGCGATTGCCCGGGCGCTGGAAACCGAAATGCTTGAATCGCCCGAGTTCCTGAACTGGAGCGCCTTTGGTTCAATCTCTGTCGGCTGTGACCATGGCGGTGTCATGTACCAGTCGGAAACCGATATCGGCTATGGCTATCGGTTCACCGATTGCGCGATGTGGCCGGGCATCGTGATCAACGGTGAAGGGGTCGAAGTCTGGAATGACATTGGCCTTGATCGCCTGACCCTGACCCTTGACATTGCCGGGCCAAAATCAGGGCAGGTGACCTATGTCAGCCGGCCCTGGACGGAAAGCTGGGGCATCTCGGGCAGCTTTGACGGCAAGCCGGTTGAGACGCCACGCCCGATGCCCTAAGGCAAGCAGCGACCTCAGACAGTGGTCCGGGCGTGCCTAGACCGTATGCAGGTAAAGGTCGTAATCCACCTCTGACAC
>JALOSO010000148.1 GCA_025458385.1 Paracoccaceae bacterium
CAGGCTGTTCTGGCCCGGCAGAGACCGGCACAATGGCGGTAGGTGTCGCTGGGGCCGGTGCTGCCGCAAGTTCGGCATTGGCCGCGCGCATCTGCACCAGATGGCCGATGCCGATGGCAATGGCCACCGTTCCAAAGATCAATGACAGCTGACGCGCCCGGTTCATATTGGCCTCCACACCGCAAACTGCGGGCAGGATTGCCCCGTCAAAACGGCGCTGGCATGGCCAAAGCGGGGAATGTTTCCGCCAAATGCGGCCGTCGCGGCCCTGGCCTGCCACAATCAGGCAAGCTGACCGTGGCAGTGCTTGAACTTCTTGCCCGATCCGCAGGGGCAGCTGTCATTGCGGCTTGGGTTACCCCAGGTCGCAGGGTTGGTTTCGTCAAACCCTGCCAGCCGCTCGGCCGCCGCGGGGGCTGCTGCTGCTGCGGCGGCAGTCTCTGCCACCATGGGTGCGGCGGCAAGGGCAGTCGCCTGCTGTTGCTGCTGTGCCTGCAGTCGCGCAATCATCGCCTGCTGCTCTTCCGCCGAGATCGGCCGCACCTGTGACAGCTTTTGCGTCACATCTTGCCGCAGGCCGTTCAGCATGTTTTCAAACAGCTGAAAACCCTCGGTCTTGTATTCGTTCAGCGGGTCGCGCTGCGCATAGCCACGGAACCCGACCACAGCACGCAGATGCTCTAGCCGCAGCAGGTGATCACGCCATTTGCCGTCGATCGTCTGCAGCAACAGCTGCTTTTCGATGTTGCGCATCGTCTCGGCCCCGAAGGCCTCGGTCTTTTCCGCCATCAGCTTGTCGCTGGCCGCGATGATGCGGTCGCGCATGGCATCCTGATCCACGCCTTCTTCGGCCGCCCAGGCGATGATCGGCAGATCAAGCCCCAGCTTTTCCAGACAGGCCGCATAAAGGCCCTCGGCATCCCAGGCATCGGCATAGCTGCGTGGTGGCATATGGTCATCGACCAGGTCGCCCACCACCGCATGCCGCATGTCATCGGCGATTTCGTTCACATCCTCGGCCTGCATGATTTCCAGCCGCTGGCCAAAGATCGCCTTGCGCTGATCGTTCATCACGTCGTCGTATTTCAGCAGTTGCTTGCGGATGTCGAAGTTGCGCCCTTCGACCTTGGCTTGCGCGCGTTCAAGGCTTTTGTTGACCCACGGGTGAACGATGCTTTCGCCTTCCTTCATCCCCAGCTTTGACAGCACCGAATCCAGCCGCTCTGACCCGAAGATGCGCATCAGGTCATCTTCCAGGCTGAGGAAAAACGCCGACCGCCCCGGGTCACCCTGCCGGCCCGAACGACCACGCAACTGGTTGTCGATCCGCCGGCTTTCGTGGCGTTCCGTGCCCAGCACGAACAGACCGCCCGCCGCGATGACCGCCGCCTTTTCATCCGCATGCTCGGCCTCAACCCGCGCCCGTATTTCATCCGGATGCGCCTCGGGATCGGCGGCAATCGCCTGCATCACGATCATTTCGACGTTGCCGCCCAACTGGATATCCGTGCCCCGACCCGCCATGTTCGTTGCAATCGTCACGGCATTCAGCTTGCCCGCATCGGCCACGATCTGCGCCTCCTGCTCGTGCTGGCGCGCGTTCAGGACGTTATGCGTGATGCCTTCCTGCGTCAGCAGCGCCGACAGCTGTTCGGATTTCTCGATCGATGTCGTGCCCACAAGGATCGGCTGGCCCTTGGCATGGGCCACCTTGATGGCCTTGACGATGCCATCAAACTTTTCGCGCGTCGTGCGATAGACCTGATCATGTTCGTCCTTGCGCGCAACCGGGCGGTTGGTTGGCACCTCGACCACGCCAAGGCCGTAAATCTCGGCGAACTCTTCGGCCTCGGTTGCCGCCGTGCCGGTCATCCCGGCCAGCTTATCATACAGGCGGAAATAGTTCTGGAAGGTGACCGAGGCGAGTGTCACGTTCTCTGGCTGGATCTTCACGCCTTCCTTGGCCTCGATCGCCTGATGCAATCCATCCGACAGCCGCCGCCCGCGCATCATGCGCCCCGTGAATTCGTCGATCAGCATGATCTCGCCATCGCGCACGATGTAATGCTGGTCCTTGTTGAACAGCTTGTGCGCCCGCAAGGCCTGCGTCACATGGTGCACCAGTGTCGTGCTTTCAGGGTCATACAGTGTTTGACCATCCGGCAGCAGGCCCGCGGCGGACAGGCGCTGCTCGATGAAATCATTGCCGTCGTCGGTGAAGGTTGCGTTGCGCGTCTTTTCGTCCAGCGTGAAATGTGCAGGCGTGATATCGGGGATCAGCGCATCCACCTTCTGATACAGATCCGACCGGTCCTGCGACGGGCCAGAGATGATCAGCGGCGTGCGCGCCTCATCCACCAGAATGCTGTCCACCTCATCGACAATCGCAAAGAAGTGCCCGCGCTGCGCCATGTCGGCCATGCTGCCCTTCATGTTGTCGCGCAGATAGTCAAACCCCAGTTCGTTGTTCGTGGCATAGGTCACGTCACAGCGATAGGCCGCTTTCTTTTCCGCATCGGGTTGATAGGGATAGACCACGCCCGTTGTCAGGCCAAGCTGGGCAAACACCTTGCCCATCCATTCCGCATCACGCTTGGCCAGATAATCGTTCACTGTGACGACATGCACACCCTTGCCCGCCAAGGCGTTCAGGTAGGCCGGAAACGTCGCGACCAGCGTCTTGCCCTCGCCCGTTTTCATTTCGCTGATATTGCCCTGATGCAGGAAGATCCCGCCCATCAGCTGCGTGTCGAATGCCCGCAGGCCAAGTGCGCGGCGCGCGCCTTCGCGGCAGTTGGCAAAGGCTTCGGGCAGCAGGGCATCCAGGCTTTCCCCGCCCATCGCCCGTTCGGCCATCGCCTGCGTGCGTTCCTTGATCTGGTCATCCGTCAGGGCGGAAAACTCGGCCTCAAGCGCGTTGATCCTGGCGATCAGCGGCCGTACCGATTTGACCTTGCGGTCATTTGGCGTGCCAAAGACCTTACGTGCAATCGCGCCCATACCCAGCATGTTTTTTCCAGCCTCGTCGTTCCTGACATCATCGTGTGAGGCTGTGCTCTTGCCCGCCCCCACGGCCTTCCGTAGAAGACCAAGAAGGCCGGTCGGCCCCGTCGCATACGACTGCTGCGATTTAGGGAAATGACCGGGGATAGTCAACGCAGCATGGCCATGCCGCTGCATCAGGAGCCTGTGAGATGTCGAAACATATGGGAATCGTTGCGGCCCTGCTGCTGTCCGTTGCCACGCCAGCCTTGGCACAGGACGCCGCCCCGCCAACCGCCGATACCGTGGTTGCCACCGTGAACGGGACAACGATCACCTTGGGCCACATGATTGCAGTGCGCGAAACACTGCCGGAACAATATCAGGCCCTGCCTGACGATGTGCTGTTCAACGGCATCCTTGACCAGCTGGTGCAACAGACGGCCCTGCAGCAATCGCTGGGCACGCCGTCACGCCGCGATGCGCTGATCGTTGAGAATGCGGGCCGTCAGCACCTTTCGGGCGTGGCCTTGCAGGCGGTCGTCACGGCGGCAGTCACGGATGAAAGCCTGCAGGCGGCCTATGACGCGCGTTTCAAGGATGCGACACCGCAGACCGAATACAATGCCGCGCACATTCTGGTCGACAGCGAAGAAAAGGCACTGGCGCTGAAGGCCGAGATCGAGGGCGGCGCGGATTTTGCCGAAGTGGCCAAGGCCAATTCGACAGATGGTGCGGCAGCCAATGGTGGCGATCTGGGCTGGTTCGGTGTGGGGATGATGGTCAAGCCGTTCGAGGATGCGGTGCTGGCGGCGGAAGTCGGCAAGGTGACAGGCCCGGTGCAGACGGATTTCGGCTGGCATCTGCTGATCGTCAAGGAAACCCGCGTTGCCGCACAGCCAACGATTGACGAATTGCGCGATGAACTGGCGGCCGAGGTGGAAACCAATGCGGTCACGGCCCATGTTGAAGGCCTGACTTCGGCAGCCGAAGTCACGCGCACGGCAGACGGCATTGATCCTGCGATCCTGCGCAACGGCGCGCTGCTTGATCAATAAGGGCGCATCATGGGCAAGACCGACTGGAAGGCCAAGGCAAAGGCGCTGAAGAAAAAGCTGAAAGCGGTCAGCAAGGGGGCAGGGGCCACCGCCGCCGCCGCCGCCGTGGACATGGCCGCCGCCGTTGATGTGGCCGTGGCCGCAGCGGCCAAGGCAAAGGCCAAGGCGGCCAAGCCGGTATCGCCCCTTGCACCAAAGGATGGCTTTCCGGTTCTGCCGCGCATCGCCGGCGCGGCCTTTGCGGCGGTCGAGGCCGGCGTGCGCTACAAGAACCGGCGCGATGTGATGCTGGTGCATCTGGCCCCGGGCACAACGATTGCCGGTGTGTTCACCACCTCGTCAACGCGGTCGGGCTGTGTGCGTGATTGTCAGGCCAAGCTGGCCATGCGCGTCGATGCAACAGCGGGTGCCGCGATCATCGTGAATTCCGGCAATTCGAATGCCTTTACGGGCGCTGTCGGTGATGCGGCTGTCACGGCCGTCTGCGATGGCGTGGCAACCGCGTTGCAAATTCCGGTGACGCGGGTCTTTTCATCCTCGACCGGCGTGATCGGTGAACCCCTGCCGCATGAGCGGATCACGGCGGCCGTGCCCGCCCTTGTCGCCGGGCTGGCGGAAGACGGCATCCAGATGGCAGCCGAAGCCATCATGACGACGGACACCTTTCCCAAGGGCGCAGCCGCGACCGTACAGGGCGACGGCGGTCTGATCCATATTGCCGGGATTGCAAAGGGGTCTGGCATGATCGCGCCGGATATGGCGACCATGCTGGTCTACATCTTTACCGATGCCAGCATCCCGGCCCCGGCCCTGCAGCGGATGATTGCGCGCAACACGGGCGACACGTTCAACGCCATTACCGTGGACAGCGATACCTCTACCTCGGACACGCTGATTGCCTGTGCCACGGGCCAGTCCCCCGCGGCCCCGGTCAAGGGCACGGTCGCCAAGGCCTTTGAGCAGGCGCTGCATGGCATCATGCGCAGTCTGGCGCATCAGGTTGTGCGCGATGGCGAAGGAGCGACCAAGTTTGTCGAGGTGCGCGTGACGGGCGCCACCAGCGACGAAGACGCGCACAAGGTTGCAGCTGCAATTGCCAATTCCCCCTTGGTCAAGACCGCCATTGCGGGCGAAGACCCGAACTGGGGCCGCATCGTGATGGCTGTGGGCAAATCGGGGGCAATGGCCGATCGTGACAAGCTGACGATCAAGCTGGGCGATCTGGTGCTGGCCGAAGGCGGTTGGCGCAGCCCGTCTTATGACGAGGCAAAGGCCGCCGCCTACATGAAGGGTGAAGACCTGGTAATTCATGTCGATCTTGGCCTTGGCCGCGGGCGCCGCACGCTGTGGACCTGCGATCTGACATCCCGTTACATCGCGATCAACGCGGACTACCGGTCTTGAGGCTGCTGCTGGTCGCGGCGGTGGCGCTGATCGATGCTGACGGGCGGGTGCTGCTGGCACAGCGCCCGCCCGGTAAATCATTGGCGGGTCTGTGGGAATTCCCGGGTGGCAAGGTCGAACCCGGCGAGGTGCCAGAGGCGGCGCTGATCCGGGAACTGCAGGAAGAGCTTGGCATCGATACGCAGGCAGCCTGCCTTGCGCCGTTGACCTTTGCCAGCCACAGCTACCCCGAATTTCATCTGCTGATGCCGCTATTCGCCTGCCGCCGCTGGAAGGGCACACCGCAACCACGCGAAGGGCAACAACTGGCCTGGGTCGCACCGGCACGGCTGCGCGACTATCCCATGCCCCCGGCCGATTTGCCGCTGATCCCCATCCTGCGTGACTGGCTATAGGCCGGGCGGGCGCGCCAAGGTCGGAATTGTGCAGGGAATGATTGCTTTTTGGCCAATTATGGCAAGATTGTGGTGGCAATCATTCAAATCCTGACTATCCTTCCCTTTGCGTTATTCGGGGGGAGAGCGTGCATGTTGCGGACAATTACCGTAGGAAGCTGCGTTTCGGTTCAGGGCCTTGTGCAGGCGCAACTGGCAGACGGGCGGGTCGCGGTTGCCGTGGGTGACAAGACATTTGTCGGCTATCCGGTGCCACCTGTCCGCAAATCCTGAACTGGCCGCCGTTCCACCGCAGGGCTGATGCGGGGTCTTGACCCCACAAGGGGGGCACATGGACCGGCGGGGTTTCAATACAGGTGTGATGACGGCCCTTGCCGGGGCAACCTTGCCCTTTTCCGTGCGTGCCGCCCCATATGCTGGCCCGAACGTAATCCTTGTGCGCTTTGGCGGGGGGGTGCGCCGGGCCGAGACGATTGACGAGGCCGCGACCTTTGCCCCCTATCTGCGGCATGTGCTTGTCCCGCAGGGCACCTTCATCCCTGACATGCGCATCGCCCAGCTGGATGGTGTCAACACCAGCCACGCCGAAGGCACGCTGAACCTGCTGACGGGCCGATATCTTGCCTATCGCGATGCGGGGTCTGAATTCCTGAATGACCGGCTAGAGCCGACCGAACCCACCCTGTTCGAATATCTGCGCGATGCCTTTGATCTGCCATCGCATCAGGTGCTGCTGATCAATGGTGAGGACCGCCCGCAAGAGGAGTTCTTCACCTACGGCGTCGCCGATCACTATGGCATCAACTTTCGCTCGGAAATGCTTAGCCTGCATCGGTTCAAGCTGTACAAGTTTGCACAGATCCTGGCCGAGCGCCGGCTGGACGACGCCGCGCTGCAGGCCGCGCAGGCCGCCTATGACGCCCTTCTGGCAAAAGATCCCCGGGCCTTTGCGCCTGCGCAATCCCCGCAGGTGACCGCGTTCTGGGCGCGGTGGCGGGCGCATTACGGCGATGACGGATTTCGCAATCCGCGGGGTGACCGGCTGCTGACGGCCTTGGCCCTGCGCGCGCTGGCAGAACTGCAACCCCGGCTGATGATGGTCAATTATCAGGACACCGACTATGTGCACTGGGGCAATCCCAGCCATTACACCCGCGCCATCCAGATCATCGATGACGGCCTGCAGCGGCTGGTCGAGGCCGTGCAGGCGAACCCCGCCTATCGTGACAATACCGTGTTCGTCATCACGCCCGATTGCGGTCGTGATGCCAACCCGCTGCTGGGGGTGCCGTTCCAGCATCATTTCAACACCGCCTCGGCGCACGAGACATGGGCCCTGATCTTTGGGGCAGGGGTGCAGGCAGGCCGCGTCATCGACCGCCCGGTTGATCAATCGGCCATTGCACCCACGATTGCCGCACTGATGGGTTTTGCGGCCACCCAAGCCGAAGGTGACACGTTGACGGGGATCTTCCGGTGACGCTGGCGTTGACCCGGCCTGCGCCATTGTGGCGGCTGATCGGCCTTGCACGCGATCTGGCCTTGGGCGGCCTGTTGTGCCTGCATCCCGTGACGGCCATCATCGCCTTGGGCTGGCTGACGCGCCGGATGGCTGCGATTATGGGGGCAGGGGGGGCAGGAAAGACCCCCGGCTGGTTGCTGGGGCCGCAAGGGGAAGGCCCTGTCATGCGCATGCTGGGCGGCCTTGGGGCGAATATCCGCGA
>JALOSO010000149.1 GCA_025458385.1 Paracoccaceae bacterium
GGCCCGCGTGGGCAGGAAATCAAAGCAGCGTTGGGCAAGGGAAAGCCGGTTTTCGCGGATGAGGCGGATCTCAAGCTCGGCCTTCAGCCTGTGCAGGTAAAGCACATCAGAGGCGGCGTATTCGAGTTGGGCCTCGGTCAGTTTCTCGGCGCCCCAATCGCTGGTCTGCTGCTGTTTCGAGACATCCACACCCACCAGTTCCAGCAACAGGTACTTCAACCCATGCCGGTCCGTGAAGGTGCGCACAAGGCGGCTTGCGATCTTGGTACACCACACCGGGGCCGTCACCACTCCAAAGGCATTTTTCAGCGCGGCAACATCAAAACGGCCAAAGTGAAACAGTTTCAGCGTGGCGGGGTCTGACAAAAGCCGCTCCAGATTTGGCGCTGATGTCTGTCCGCGCGCGATCTGCACGACATGTGCATGACCATCCCCCGCAGAAAGCTGCACCACGCAGAGACGGTCTCGCCGCGGATCAAGTCCCATGGTTTCGGTATCAATTGCCACAACCGGGCCAAGGTTCAGCCCATCGGGCAGGTCATTCTGATGAAAGTGAATGGTCACGAAAGCGCCCCGCCCTGCTGCATCGCCTTGCAAATAGGCCCGACGCTGCGCGAACTCAACGTGAAAAGACACAGCTTGGCGGCATCAGACCGGCAAGCGACGCGGCGATCCCGGGAATTCGGGGCTGGGCGGCAGCGATCGCCCCGAATGCGATTAGGGTGCGCCCCTGACAGCGGACGCGCGGGCCGCGTATCGCCGCGCCGATGACACGCACTGGCCCCACCCGCAGATCACCGAATCCTGCATGATCGAACGGCAATCCCACTGGCAACAAACAAAAAGGCCCCGGTTTGCCGCAGCAACCGGGGCCTTTTCGCTGAAATTGGTGCCCAGAAGAGGACTCGAACCTCCACGCCTTGCAGCGCTGGTACCTGAAACCAGTGCGTCTACCAATTCCGCCATCTGGGCGACGTGGGCTGATTAG
Source organism: Paracoccaceae bacterium (assembly GCA_025458385.1). Classification (GTDB taxonomy): domain Bacteria; phylum Pseudomonadota; class Alphaproteobacteria; order Rhodobacterales; family Rhodobacteraceae; genus JAAFHS01. The sequence continues at coordinate 989 of JALOSO010000149.1, forward strand.
CCGGGGTGGCGGGCCGTGTCAACGCCCCTGCGCGTCGCTTTAGCAACTTGTCCGTCGCGGCTGTCAGGGGTAATCAGGCGGGCAAGAAACCGAAAGGGTGCCGCGCCATGTCGAAACTTGTGACCATCTTTGGCGGATCGGGCTTTGTGGGCCGGTATATTGCACGGCGCCTTGCAAAAGACGGCTGGCGTGTCCGTGTCGCCGTGCGCCGCCCGAATGAGGCGATCTTTCTGCGCCCTTACGGCAAACCGGGTCAGGTAGAGCCTGTGCTGTGCAATATCCGCGATGACGCGTCCGTGCGCGCGGCCCTTGCCGGGGCCGATGCCGTGGTCAATTGTGTGGGTACCTTCGATATTGGCGGCAGGAACAGCTTTCAGGCGATACAGGCCGATGGCGCCGGGCGCATTGCGCGGCTGGCCGCTGCCGCAGGGATCACGCGGATGGTGCATCTGTCGGCCATCGGCGCGGATGCTGATGCGGCCAGCGCCTATGCCCGCAGCAAGGCTGCGGGCGAAGCCGGGGTTCTGGCCGCCCTGCCCGGCGCGATGATCCTGCGTCCTTCGGTGATCTTTGGCCCCGAGGACGGCTTTTTCAACCGCTTTGCCGCCATGTCGCGTCTGGGGCCCGTCTTGCCGGTTGTCGGGGCAGAGACGCGGTTCCAGCCTGTACATGTGGATGATGTCGCCCAGGCCGCCGTTTTGGGTGTGCAGGGGCATGCAACGGGCATTTACGAACTGGGCGGTCCTGATGTGGAATCCTTCCGCACCCTGATGCAGCGCATGCTGCGTGTCATTCAGCGGCGGCGCCTGATCATCAATCTGCCATTCTGGGCCGCCAGCATCATGGGTGCCGCGTTTGACTTTCTGCAATTCGCGACGGGCGGCCTGATCCGCAATGGCATGATCACCCGGGATCAAGTGCGCAGCCTGCGCAGCGACAACGTGGTTGCACCCGGCGCACGCGGGTTTGCCGCACTTGGGATCACTGCGACGGCCATGGAGGGCGTGCTGCCCGAATACCTGTGGCGCTATCGTCCGTCGGGCCAATATGCGGCCATCAAGGATTCGGCCAAGAACCTGAAGAAAGTCTGATCTTGTCCGACCAGACGCTTGTTGCGGCACTCTTGGGGCTGATCGAAGGCCTTACCGAATTCATCCCGGTGTCTTCGACCGGGCATCTGCTTTTGGCAGGTCATTTTCTGGGGTTCGAAAGCGCTGGCAAGACCTTTGAGGTTGTGATCCAGCTGGGCGCCGTTCTGGCCATCTTTACCGTCTATGCGGCAAAGCTGTGGAAGGTCGCCTCGACCGCACATCGTGATCCGGTGCAACTGCGCCTTCTGATTGCTGTCCTGCTGGCCTTTGCGCCGGCGGTCGTTGTCGGTGTTCTGGCACATGATTTTATCAAGACCGTGCTGTTTGAATCACCGCAACTGATTGCCGTGATGCTGATCCTGGGCGGCTTCGTCTTGTTGGCGATTGACCGTTTTGCCCCGCCTGTCACGGTCGCCGAGGTGGACGATCTGCCCCTGCGCAAGGCGCTGGCCATCGGGATGTGCCAATGCGTGGCGATGATCCCGGGCGTCAGCCGATCAGGCGCCACGATCGTTGGGGCGGTCATGATGGGCGTCGGACGCCGCGCAGCAGCAGAGTTTTCCTTCTTTCTGTCGATGCCGACCATGGGTTCGGCCTTTGCCTATGACCTGTACAAGAACCGTGATGTGCTGGATTTCTCGGCCTTGGCCGATATTGCCGTCGGCTTTGGCGTCGCCTTTGTGACGGCCGTTCTGGTGGTGCGCTGGGTGCTGAATTACCTGTCGCGCCATGGCTTTGCCTTGTTCGGCTGGTGGCGAATCGTGGTCGGCAGCCTGGCGCTGATCGGAATATGGGCGGACATATAGGCGCATAGGTAACTAAGACTGACCTTATTTTTGCAAAAGCCCGCCAGTTTTGGTCGGCGCCAAAGCAAAAACCCTCTTATAGGTCAATACTATTTACTTTTATTCGAACGACGATGCGTTTATGCATCGCGCATGCCCGGTTTGGCGAAGGAACATGCGCGATGGCCCAGCAAAAGATGTTGCAGTTTGTCTCGACGGCAAAAGAAATGCCCGAGAAACGCCCCCCGTCACTGCGCGCGCAGGACTTTCACGAGATTTATCGCGACTACGCAGCCGACAAGGCCGCCGAGCAGGCAGGCCGTTGCAGCCAGTGCGGCGTGCCCTACTGCCAGACGCATTGCCCTTTGCACAACAACATCCCCGACTGGCTGCGCCTGACGGCGGAAGGGCGTCTGGAGGAGGCTTATGAGCTTTCGCAAGCCACCAATACCTTCCCCGAAATCTGTGGGCGGATTTGCCCGCAGGACAGGCTGTGCGAAGGCAACTGCGTGATCGAACAATCCGGGCATGGCACGGTCACGATTGGGTCGGTCGAGAAGTATCTGACGGACCTCGCCTGGGAAAACGGCTGGGTCAAGGCGATCAAGCCGCGCGCGGAACGCACCGAAAGCGTGGGGATCATCGGCGCGGGGCCGGGGGGATTGGCGGCGGCGGATGTGCTGCGGCGGGCGGGCGTGCAGGTGACGGTCTATGACCGGTACGACCGCGCGGGGGGCCTGCTGACCTATGGCATTCCGGGCTTCAAGCTGGAAAAGCCGGTGGTGATGCAGCGGATTGAACAGCTTGAGGCAGGCGGCGTGCAGTTCGTGCTGAACTGCCGCGTGGGCGAGGATCTTTCGTTTGACGCGATCCGCGGCCAGCATGACGCGGTGCTGATTGCGACGGGCGTCTACAAGGCGCGCGATATGGCAGCGCCGGGCGTGGGCGCGCAAGGCATTGTTCCCGCATTGGATTTTCTGACGGCGAGCAACCGCAAAAGCTTTGGCGATGATGTGCCCGCATTTGATGACGGCGCGCTGAATGCGGCGGGCAAGCGCGTGGTGGTGATCGGCGGCGGCGACACGGCGATGGACTGTGTGCGCACGGCGATCCGGCAGGGGGCCCTGTCGGTAAAGTGCCTGTACCGGCGCGACCGGGCGAATATGCCGGGGTCACAGCGCGAGGTGGCCAATGCCGAGGAGGAAGGCGTGGAGTTCGTCTGGCTTTCGGCACCGAAGGGGTTCACGGGCGGCGATGTGGTGGACGGCGTGATGGTGCAGAAGATGCGCCTTGGCGCGCCGGATGCATCGGGGCGTCAGGTGCCCGAGGTGATCGAGGGCGCGGATTACGTGGAACCAGCGGACCTTGTGTTGATGGCACTGGGGTTTGAACCCGAGGCGATCCCCACGCTGTGGGGCGTGCCGGAACTGGCGGTCACACGCTGGGGCACGATCAAGGCGGACTTCCGCACGCATGCAACGAACCTGCCCGGTGTTTATGCGGCGGGTGATATCGTGCGCGGGGCCAGCCTTGTGGTCTGGGCCATCCGCGACGGGCGCGAGGCAGCGGATGCGATGCTGGCCTATCTCGCGCAGCCCGCGGTGGTGGCAGCAGAGTGATCTTGAACGCGTCTTCCTTCCGTCTCTACACGCGGCGGGGCAGGACTTTGTTAAACATCAGCGGCGCTGACATGAATGAAAAGGGTCTGAGGATGGCTTGGTCGCATTTGCAAAGGATCACCGCGGCAGCAGTGCTTCTGCCGACACTTGCATGCGCCTTGCCCTCCTATGCGCAGGATGCAAGTGCTGTGCGGCCGAAAGATTGCGCTCTGCGTGTGACGTCGCAGTATGACGACTGCAAGGTCGACAACCTCTATCTCTGTTCTTCAAAGGAGGATATGTACTTCCGCATAGAGACATTCGCGGCAGCCGGAGCGCCTTCGATTGAGATACTGGGCGAAGACTATCGCCCGAGGTCCTTTGTTGAACCGGATGGAGGTGGCATGAGTTTTCGCCAATCAACATCGACCCATCCGCGCGACGTCCTGTTATCCGGCGGTGGCAAGCAGACCGCCACAGGTACCTTTACAATGATGGGCATGACTCGGCCCGTGTCTCTGACTGCCACGCTCGCTTCTGTGGGGGAAACGGTTCAATTGGCGGGCCAGACTTTCGACGTGATCGAAATGCAAGGGCGGGTGCTGCTTCCGGAACCTGTAGGCGCAGTCGATGCTAGCGTCACTTTCGGCTACTTGCCTGCTGCAGATGTTCTGCTCGAGATTGACGTATCGTTGTCTTACAACGGGGGCGTTGTTGAGACGAGCAGACTCAAGGCAGCTTCACTTGCTAACCAACCAGGGTTTGGGAGTGAGCTACCTTTGTATGGGTGTGGTGAACTGAGCCTTGCCCCATCCGTAGCAGACCTTTTGGTGAAAGGTTAAGTTATGAAAACTCATGCAATATGCCTGCTCTTGACCCTTCCTTTCCCGGCTTTCGCGGGCACTTTCACACCGCCTGAAGGCTGCAGCCTTTATATGACCGTGCAATCAAAGCAGTGCCGCGTGTCGAACCATTACACCTGCGCGGCCGACGCCCCCGGTGACAAATGGCGTGCGGATTTTGATCAGGAAGGGCTGTTCTTCCGGTCACGCATCGACAACGAAACCCAATGGGTTGAAAGCTTTGACATTGACCCGCCCGAGGTGCAAACCCTTGACCCCGCCCCGCGCGATCCGGCCAGTTTTTCAGAACTGCTGGCCAGTGGGCGCGATGATTTTGACTTTAATCTCAGCCGAACGTCCGGCCTGAATACCAATGCCCGGGGCTATGACCGGCTGACAGGCAAAACGCTGGTGATTGATGGCATCGCACTGCAGCAAACCCAGTTTGACTTCACCGAAACCGATCAGGCTGGAAATGTCGTGCGCCAAGCCAACGGCAACGAATACATCCACCCCGAATGGCGGCTGTTCTTTGCCGGGCCGGGCCAGACCATGATCGATGGGCAGATGTTGCCGATTGATGGCAGCCCGTTGCAGTTCATCTTTCCGGGCGAGCCGGGCTTTGCGGCCACGCAACCGTTGTTTGAGTGCGATGACGTGCTGTCGGGCCTGCCGGATGATGTAATCCGGGTGCGGGGGGAATGATGCAGGGGCATTGCCTGTGCGGTGAGGTGCAGATCAGCGTGGCCGCGCATCGCGGTTTCACGGCGGTCTGCCATTGCCGCATGTGCCAGCGCTGGACGGGCGGGCTGTTCATCTGCTTTCCGGCGGAAGAGGCGGATGTGCAGGTGACGGGGCCAGTGGTTCGCTATGTGTCATCTGACATTGCTGAACGGGCGTTTTGTGGGACCTGCGGGTCACATCTCTGGTTCCGGGGCACGAATTCTGACGGGCACTATGCGCTGATGCCGGGGCTGTTTGATGAGGCGCGGGATTTGCCCTTGAAAAGCGAGATTTACGTGGACCGGGCCTTGGCGGGACTTGCGCTGCAGGGCGATCACCGGCGGGCCACACGAGAGGCCTACGAGGCCAAGAATGACCATCTGAAAGGGGATATGCCATGACCGTTTATGATGACGCATGGGTGCGCGCGGAAGAGGCGAAGCGGGCATATATGAACGATCATTCGCTTTTCCGCGAAGAGGATGAGCATTCGTCCTGCGGCGTGGGGCTGGTGGTGGCGATCAACGGCAAAGCGTCTCGCCGGGTGGTGGAAAACGGCATCAATGCGCTGAAGGCGGTGTGGCACCGGGGGGCGGTGGATGCGGATGGCAAGACGGGCGATGGCGCGGGGATTCACGTGCAGATCCCGGTCAAGTTCTTTTATGATCAGGTGCGCCGCACGGGGCATGAACCGGACGGGGCCAAGATGATTGCGGTGGGGCAGATTTTCCTGCCGCGCACGGATTTCGGCGCGCAGGAGCGCTGCCGGACAATTGTTGAGTCGGAAGTGCTACGGATGGGGCATTACATCTATGGCTGGCGGCATGTGCCCGTGGATGTGAGCGTGCTGGGCGACAAGGCCAATGCAACGCGGCCAGAGATTGAGCAAATCCTGATCCGCTGTGACAAGGACTTGGACGCCGAGGCGTTTGAGCGTGAATTGTACATCATCCGCCGTAGGATCGAGAAGGCAGCGCTGGCGGCCCAGATTCAGGGTATGTACGTCTGTTCACTTTCCTGCCGGTCGATCATCTACAAGGGCATGATGTTGGCCGAACAGGTGGCGGTCTTCTATCCGGACCTGATGGATGACCGGTTTGAAAGCGCGTTTGCGATCTATCATCAGCGCTATTCGACGAACACCTTCCCGCAGTGGTGGCTGGCGCAGCCGTTCCGGATGCTGGCGCATAACGGCGAGATCAACACGTTGAAAGGCAACGTGAACTGGATGCGCAGCCATGAGATTCGCATGGCATCCAACAACTTTGGTGATGCAGCAGAGGACATCAAGCCGATCATTCCTTCGGGCACGAGCGACTCGGGCGCGCTGGACGCGGTGTTTGAGGTGATGGTGCGGTCGGGCCGTTCGGCGCCGATGGCCAAGACGATGCTGGTGCCCGAGGCGTGGTCAAAGGCCACGACGGACATGCCGCAGGCCTGGGCGGATATGTACGCCTATTGCAACGCGGTGATGGAGCCGTGGGATGGGCCGGCGGCGCTGGCCATGACGGACGGGCGCTGG
>JALOSO010000150.1 GCA_025458385.1 Paracoccaceae bacterium
CAGGTCAAGGGGGATGCGCTGGCCGCGCGCATTGCGGGCCTGACACAGGCAAAGGCGGGCTGGCTGGCGCAGGCGCAAACCGCAGCGCTGGCCCGGCTGATGCGCATGGGCCTGCCGCACAAACGCGATGAATACTGGCGGTATACCGACCCGGCCACGCTGGTGGCGGCAAGGCCCGCGCCCGCACCGCAGTTCGACATGGGCGATGAACGCCCGGTGTTTGATGGCATGGACCGGCTGAAAGTGGTGTTTGTCGATGGTGTGTTCGATGCGGACGCATCTGATGATCTGTCGCTTGCCGGGGTCGAGATCGAACGTCTGGCAACGGCGGGGGCGAAAGACATCCACTGGGCGCGCGATTTTTATGGCACGCTAGAGGCTGATGGCCAGACACCTGTGGAACGGCCGCTTGCAACGTTGAACACGGCCTATGCGACGGACGGGCTGCTGATCCGCGTGACGGGGCAGTCAAGCAAACCGATCTCGCTGATCTATCACCATAAATCCGACAGTTCGGATTCGGTCCTGCACCATTGCATCAGGATCGAGGCCGGGGCGAACCTGACCTTGCTGGAAAATGGTCCCGCCGCCGCCCGGTTCAACAAGGTGATGGAGGTTGATCTGGCCGATGGCGCCGCGTTTCACCACATCCGCGCGCAGGGCCGCGATCATGCGCGCCAGGCCGTCACACATATCTTTGCCCGTGCGGGGGCCAATGCGCTGTTCAAATCCTTTACGCTGACGGCGAATGGTGTGCTGACGCGGAACGAGGCCGTGATCAATCTGGTGGGCGATGATGCCCGCGCGCATATCGCCGGGGCAGCCGTTGGTGACGGCACGTTTCACCATGATGACACGGTCTTTGTCACCCATGGCGGGCAGCGCTGCGAAAGCCGACAGGTGTTCAAAAAGGTGCTCAAGAACGGGGCGGTCGGGGTGTTTCAGGGCAAGATCCTGGTCAAGCCCGGCGCGCAAAAGACCGATGGCTATCAGATCAGCCAAAGCCTGCTGCTGGACGAATCCAGCCAGTTTCTGGCCAAGCCAGAGCTGGAGATCTATGCCGATGACGTGAAATGCAGCCACGGGTCAACCTCTGGCGCGATTGATGAGACAGCGCTTTACTATCTGCGGTCGCGTGGCGTGCCGATGCGGGCGGCACAGGCCCTGCTGGTGCTGGCCTTTCTGGCCGAGGCGATTGACGAGATCGAGGATGCCACGGTCGCCGATGACATGCGTTTCCGGCTGGAAGGCTGGCTGCACCGGCACGGGGGCTGAATGTCCGTCACCCGCGACATCGTGACAAGCTGGCATAGCCCGCGGGTTGTGATCCGCCGCCATCTGGCGCGGCCCGTGTCAGAACCCTTTGCCTTCACGCTGCTGCTGACCTTTCTGATCCTTGCCTTCGTGGCGCAATGGCCGGTCCTGTCGCGGCTGTCTTATCTTGATGCCGCCCGCCCGCTGTTGCCGCAGATGCTGGCCACCGCCCTGGCGCTGCTGGCGACGATTCCGCTGTGGTATGCTGTGGCGGCGATCAGCCGGATTGTCGCAAGGTTCCTTGGCGGGCAGGGCACCGGGCACCGGGCAAGGCTGGCGTTGTTCATGGCACTGGTCGCGGTCAGCCCGATGGTGCTGCTGCACGGCATGGTGCAAGGCTTTCTTGGCCCGGGACCACAGGCCACGCTGGTGGGGGCGCTGGCGGGACTGGCCTTTGTGGTGATCTGGATGATCATGCTGGTCGAGGCCGAGCGCCCATGACCCTGTCAGACCTGATCACCCGGTCGATCACCGAACCGCGCAGTGTCGCGCAGTATCTGCTGGGCCTGAACCTGCCGGTGGCGCTGCACTGGCAGGCCTTTGTCCTGTGCGCGGTGTTGTCGACACTTCTGACATCGGTCACACTGGCCATCGGGGGCGCGCCAGAGATGATCGGCGATCAGGCGCTGGCCAGTCCGGTTGCAACCGTGTTGCTGGAAGTGGTGATCAACCTTGTGGCCGTGGTGCTGGTGACGGGGGCCGGGCAAATGGCGGGCGGGCAGGGGCGTTTTGCCGAAGCGCTGTTGCTGGTGACATGGGTGCAGTTCCTGTTGCTGTTGTGGCAGGTGCCACAATGCGCGGCCCTGATCCTGGCCCCGTCTTTGTTTTTGCCGCTGGTGGCCGCGGGCATCGTGCTGCTGTTCTGGTTGCTGACAGGTTTCACCATGGCGCTGCATGGCTTTACCAGCCCGCTGCGGGTGTTCGGGGCGATCTTGGCCGTCTTCTTTCTGATCGGGGCGGCGGCGGCCCCGTTCATGGCACCGGTCATCTGATCATGGGGGATGGGGCGATGTATGATCTGGCCAAGGTGCGCGGCGATTTTCCGATCCTGTCGCGGCAGGTGAACGGCAAGCCGCTCGTCTATCTGGATAACGGGGCCTCGGCACAAAAGCCGCAGGTGGTGATTGACGCCGTGACCACGGCCTATGCCCATGAATATGCGAATGTTCACAGGGGGCTGCACTATCTGTCCAACCTTGCGACGGAAAAGTATGAAGGCGTGCGTCAGATCATCGCGCGCTTTCTGGGTGCGCCTTCATCGGATGAAATCGTGTTCACCACCGGCACGACCGAGGCGATCAATCTGGTGTCTTACGCCTGGGCCGCACCGCGCCTGCAGGCGGGCGACGAGATCGTGCTGTCCATCATGGAGCATCACGCCAACATCGTGCCCTGGCATTTTCTGCGCGAACGGCAAGGCGTGGTGCTGAAATGGGTGGATGTCGATGCGAAGGGTGACCTTGATCCGCAAGCGATGATCGACGCCATCGGGCCGCGCACGCAACTGGTCGCCGTGACGCATATGTCGAACGTGCTGGGGTCGGTTGTGGATGTAAAGGCCATCTGTGCAGGCGCGCATGCCAAAGGCGTGCCGGTGCTGGTCGACGGGTCACAAGCCGCGGTCCATATGCCGGTGAATGTGGCCGATCTGGGCTGCGACTTCTATGCCATTACCGGACATAAGCTATACGGGCCAAGCGGTTCTGGCGCGATCTTCATCCGGTCAGACCGCATGGCCGAGATGCGCCCCTTCCTTGGCGGCGGCGACATGATCCGCGAGGTTTCGCGCGATGCGGTCACCTGGAACGATGCGCCGATGAAGTTTGAGGCCGGCACGCCGGGCATCGTGCAACAGACGGGCCTTGGCGTGGCGCTGGAGTACATGATGGGCCTTGGCATGGCCAACATCGCCGCGCATGAACGGGCCTTGCGCGATTATGCGCGCACGCGGCTGGCCGGGCTGAACTGGTTACAGGTGCAGGGCCAGTCGGCCACCAAGGGCGCGATCTTCAGTTTTACGCTGGACGGGGCCGCCCATGCGCATGACATCTCGACCATTCTGGACAAACGCGGAATCGCGGTGCGCGCGGGCACCCATTGCGCAATGCCGCTGATGGCGCATCTGGGCGTGGGCGCCACCTGCAGGGCGTCTTTCGGCCTTTACAACACGGTCGCGGAAGTGGACGCGCTGGTTTCGGCGCTGGAACTGTGCCACGACCTGTTCGCCTGAACGCTTGCAGCCCCGCAGGTGACGGTCTATAGACGCGGCAGGCACCCGTAGCTCAGCTGGATAGAGCGCTGCCCTCCGAAGGCAGAGGCCACACGTTCGAATCGTGTCGGGTGCGCCATTCCCCTTTGTCGATCCGCCCCTGTGGCCACTGCGTTTGTCGTGATCAGGCCGTTGCAGCGGCAAGGGCCGCATCCATCAGTGCCTTGATATCGGCCTTTGCCGTACCCGCGACGATCCGGCCCAGTTCGCTGCGGCCTTTCAGGGCCACCAGGGTTGACCGGCGGGGGATTTGCAGGCTGCGCGCCAGATCGCCATCGGCATGGGCATCCCAGTCGACGGTGATAAAGGTGATGGCCTGATCGTAGGCCGGGTCAGCCGCGCGCAGGGCGGAAATCGTGCGCTCTTGCGTGGCGCAGGTGGAACACCAGTTGGTCCAGAAATCGAGGAAGACGACATTGCCTGCGTCCATTGCGGCCTCGGCCAGACCCGGGACGTACATCACCCGTTCCTTGGCAAGGGCAAGGCGCGGCAGGCTGGCGCCTATCAGGCCAAGGGCGGACATTTGCAAAAGCTGACGACGGTGCATGTTGAAGGATCCTTTCTTCAGATTGAAACGGAAAGATCGACAAGCCAGGTTGGCAGAACCTGCAGCAACCAGGCCTCGATCAGGTGGTGAACGCGGAAAAACAGAAGGGCGCCGATGACAACAAAGACGCCGCCCATGATCGGCTTTGCCCGCGCGGCAAACACCCGCAGCGCGGCTTGCCGCCGTTGCAGGCTGGACCGCGCGGTATAGCCGATCCCGATGATCAGCGTGGAGACGCCAAGGGCGAAGGCGGTCATGATGGCGCCCGCGCGGCCCAGGTCCTGCCCCTGTGCCGCAAGGCTGATCGCCGCGCCCAGGGTGGGGCCGATACAAGGGCTCCAGACCGCGCCAAGCAAGGCCCCGGCGGCAAACTGCCCCGGCAGTCCCGCCTGCCGCGTTGCATCGATGCCGGTGTCGGCGCGCGCGGCAAGGCCGGCTGTGGCACTGGCAAACCGGCCACCAAGCGCAGGCACCAGCATGACAAGACCGAAGGCCACCATCATCAGCGCCGCAATCCGCGCCACAGTGTCTTCATTGACGCCAAGCGCTGGCCCAAGCGTGGCCAGACCCAGCCCAAGCGCCACAAAGCTGCTGCTCATCCCCGCTGCAAGCGCCACGGGCGCGCGCCGGTCGGCCTGCAGGCTTGAGGCCAGCACGATCGGCAGAACCGGCAGGACGCACGGGTTGATCAGGGTCAGCACACCTGCCAGATAGGCAAAAACCAGATCCATTCTTAACCACGCCCCTTTGTCTTCCCGCACGTCCTTGCCATACATGTCGCGGATCGCGCGCGCTTCATTACATGGGTGCGGCCTGCATCACGAAATGGTGTTCGCGCAGTGACCGATGCCGTGACAAGCGGCGGCGCGCAGCCGAACCCGCAACTTTGTGAACGGCTTGGCCGGGATTCTTCTGCCCCGGTCAGGCAGATCGCTGCCGCAAAGGGATGACTCTGATTTCCGGGCGTGTAACAAAACCACCGGGGCTGCGAATTGGATGCTGGATGACGGATGCGAGTGATGATTGGGGCCGTCTGCTGCAGGCCGCGAATGCCGGCGACGGTCGGGCCTATGCGGCCTTTCTGCAGCGGATCGCACCAGTTCTGCGCGGGGTCATCCGGGCGAAAAGCGGCGGCTTGGGCGATGCCGCCTGCGAGGATGTTTTGCAAGAGGTTCTGTTGGCCGTGCACCTGAAACGACATACCCTGCACGAAGGTGCGCCGGTGCGGCCATGGCTTTACGCCATCGCGCGCTACAAGGTTGTCGATGCGTTCCGCGTGCGTGGGCGGCGGATCGACCTGCCGATCGAGGATTTCGCCGATGTCTTGCCCGCGGCCCCGACGGTTGACCCGACCGATGCGGCAGACATGGAAAAGATGATCGGCTTTCTTGACGCGCGTTCGGCCCGGCTGGTGCGGATGATCGGGCTGGAAGGCAGCAGCATCGCCGAGGCGGCAACCACCCTGAACATGACCGAAGGCGCGCTGCGGGTTGCCTTGCACCGCGCGCTGAAACAACTCGCCCAGTTGCGGGAAAGACATATCCAATGAAAACGGATGATCTGTTGCGGACACTTGCTGCGGACAGCACGCCAAGACGGCCGTTGCGCATGACGCTGTTGCTGGGTCTGGTGCCCGGCGTGGCGCTGGCGGTGCTGGCGGTGTTTCTTGTGCTGGGCTTTCGCGCCGACCTGATGGAATCGCTCGGGCGGCCGCTGTCGGTGGCGCGGTTCGTGATCAGTGGTCTGCTGGGGCTGCTGGCCCTGCGACTGGTGTTGGTGCTGGCGCAACCGGGCCAGCGGCTGGCGCTGTGGCCCTTGGCGATGGTTGCCCTTGCTGCGGCAACGCTGCTGGGCTTGGCGCTGTGGCAAACACCGGTCGAGGCGCGTCAGATGGCCCTGATGGGCAAGACTGTGTCAACCTGCCTGGTGGCGATTCCGCTTTTGGCTTTGGTGCCGCTGGTCGCCGTGATGGCCACGTTGCGCAGCGGTGCACCAACGCAGCCACGCTTGGCCAGTGCGGTCGCGGGCCTTGCCGGGGGCGGGGTGGCGGCGGCCGTCTATGCGTTGCATTGCATCGAGGACAGCCCGCTGTTCTATGTCACCTGGTATGGGTTGGCGATTGCGATCGTCACGGCGCTGGCAACACTTGTCGGCCCGCGGCTGATCCGCTGGTAAGCGGGCAACACCCTTCACAGCACAGGGCGGGCGGGCCGGAACAGGTGGAAGGCCACAGGCCGCATCTGCACCAGCGCTGATAAGGGCACGGCCAGCACAAGGCCCAGACCCACGGGCAGGATCCACAGGGTCAGCCAGCCAAAGGCCAGCAGGACAAGCACAGCTGCGCCAAGCACGGTCTCAACCGCATGAAAGCGCAGCAGAACGCCAAGCGAGGCTTGCCCGTTGACATGCGGGGCCCAGCCACCATTGGAACCGGCAAACGTGGACAGCACGGCGCGCACCTGATGCACCATCAGCAACGGGGCCAACAGCACGGAAAGTGCCATCTCGGCCAGCAAGGTGGCCACAAACGGCACATAGGCCACGCGGTCGGGGCCGGGGCCGGGGCGATCTTGAAGCAGATAGGCCAGAATGCCGATCAGTTTGGGTGCAACCAGCATCAGCCCGACAAACCCGGCCAACATGGCCTGCGTCACGGCAGGCAGCGCGGGCCAGACCGGCCTCAGGGCATGGCCGGTCCAGACCATGGGGTCAGCGGCCGGTGGCGCAGGCAGTGCCCAAAGCACAAGCAGGATCAACCACCAGACCGACGACAGATAGCCCATGGCCCCTTGCAACAGGTGGAATCGCGACAAGGGATGCAGCCCGGGCATCGCGAGCAAGCGCAGGTGCTGCATGTTCCCCTGACACCAGCGCCGGTCACGCCGGATATAGCCGATCAGGGTTTCGGGCGTTTCTTCATGGCTTTCGCGCGCCGCCGGCATGATCCGCACGGCCCAGCCAGCGCGACGCATCAGCGCGGCCTCGACGAAATCATGGCTCAGGATCACGCCGCCACGCGGGGCCTTGCCCGGCAGATGCGGCAGGCCCGCAGCGGCGGCAAAGGCCCTGACCCGGATCAGCGCGTTATGGCCCAGAAAATTACCGGCATCGCCAGTCCACATCGCAATACCCCGGCCAAGCGTGGGGCCGTAAACCTCGGACGCAAAGGATTGCATCTGCTGCCACAGCGTCACGCCCGGCAGCACGCGTGGAATGGTCTGGATCAGGCCGCAGCCCGGATCGGCGGCCATCGCCGCGACCAGCGCCGTGACGGTTGCGGGGGCCATCACGCTGTCGGCGTCAAGCACCAGCATTGCATCATGCAAATGCCCCATCGACCGGACCCAGGCCCGGATATTGCCGGATTTGAAATCGGTGTTCTCGTCCCGCCGGCGATAGCTGATGGCCAAGGCCGGATCGGCATTGCGGGTATCCGACAGCACATGCAGGCTATAGCGGTGCCGCGCGTCAGGCAGTGACAGGCCCGCCAGCAGCCGGACGGCCTGACCAATGGTCGGGGCTGCGGCCTCGCCATACATTGGCAACAGGATGGCGATGTTCAAAGGGCCGCCAACCTGCGCCTTGGCTGTCGGCAGGTCAGGCCGCCAGAACAGCCCGATGACGGCAATCACCACCGAATGCACCACCCAGTAAAAGGCAAAGCTGCTGAGGCAGACCAGCGCCACTTCGGTCAGCGACAGCCGCCCATCCAGCGCGAACCAGCCAAGGGCCGAACGCCCCGGCAGCAGCGTGATGACAAGCGGCGCGACAAGACAGATCACCCGCAAGGCCCGGGTCTGGCCCGTGGTGATCAGCACCCTGCTGTCAGGATCATGAAAGGGGCGGCTGAAATCCTGATCCGGCATGATCAGGGGCGCGTGGGGCGGGGTCATGGCCGGGGTGGCCATCGGTCTGGCAACCTGCCCCCGGCGCAAGGCGCGTGTCATGTCTGCGCCCGGGAACCCTGCACCGCGCCTTGCCCTGAACGCGGCGCTGCAGCCGCGGTTTTCCAGGGCTGACGCTTGAACAGGGCCGCGACATAGGCCACCAGAATGATCGCGGCAAAGCCCGTCAGATTGATGATCAGCGCGGCCAATGCCCCGCCGCCCGCAAGGTCCAGTACCGCGCCCAAAAGCCGCGCCAGCACCATCGAGGCCGCGAAGACAGCCAGCGATTGCTGGCCGACACGACTGATGATGGCAACCACACGTCCGGCCATGCCGACCTGTGGCAAGCGGTTTCCCGCAGGTCCGGCAATGACCCAGGCCAGGTAGGCCAGCGCCAGAAA
>JALOSO010000151.1 GCA_025458385.1 Paracoccaceae bacterium
GGCGTGGTGATTGTCGAATCCCTGTTCAACTACAAGGGCTTTGGCTGGACACTCGTGCAGGCCGCCGGCAACAATGACATCAACCTGCTGCTCGGCTGTTCGGTCGTGGCCGTTCTGGTGGTTCTGGTCACACAGCTGATTTCCGACATCGGCTATGTTTACCTGAACCCCCGCATCCGTTTGTCATAAGGGGCAGCCATGGACGACGCACTTTCCTGGGGCGCTATCCTTGCCCGCATCGCGACCCAGCTGCTCCCTGTCTGGATCGCCCTGATCATCACCTTCGCCCTTTCGATCCGCTACAAGCGCCAGCTTGGCCTTTACGGCAAACTGTTTGACAGCACCGTCGGCATGATCGGCTTTGCCATCGTCATGTTCTGGGTCTTTACCGCCCTTTTCGCGGACCTGATCGTCACCCATGATGCTGTCGCCCAGCTGTCAAACAAAAAGAACCTGCCGCCCGGATCACTGATCCCCGGCGCCGAGGAAGGCGTTTACGCCTGGCATCTGCTGGGCGGTGATCATCTTGCCCGCGATGTGTTTTCCCGCGTGATCATGGGCGCGCGCTCTGTGCTGTCCATCGCCCCTGCCGCCACGGCCTTTGCCTTCATGGTCGGCGTCACGCTGGGCCTGCCAGCCGGGTATTTCGGTGGCAAGTTCGACACCAGCCTGTCCTTCATCGCCAACCTTGTCCTGGCATTTCCCGTGATCCTGCTGTTCTACCTGCTCGTCACGCCGGAAATCTCTTCGACCCGGTTCAACATCTTCGACTTTGCCATCGCAGGTGATGCCGGGGCCGCCTGTCGCGCGCGCGATGCATGGGCGTTCAGCGCACCTTATTGCCTGACCATCCCTGAAACCATGGCGGCCCTTCTGTTCCTGTTCCCGATCATCTTCCTCGTCATCCTCTGGAACAGCCGCTACTACACGCAGCCGCCCGTGCGGAACATCTATGTCGCCGTCACTGTGGTCATTGGCCTGTGGCTCTACTTCGGCCTTGCCTTCAACGCCGATCCCTTGGGCCTTGTCTCCATGCCCGCCAATATCCTGATCGTCTTCGTCTCGGTCGTCTTCGTGAACTCACCCACCGTGTTCCGCATTGTGCGCGGCATCGTGCTTGACCTGAAGGCCCGCGATTACGTGGCCGCCGGCCAGACCCGCGGCGAAGGCCCCTGGTACATCATGCTGTGGGAAATCCTGCCCAATGCCCGTGGCCCGCTGATCGTCGATTTCTGCCTGCGCATCGGCTATACGACCATCCTTCTCGGCACCCTTGGCTTCTTTGGCCTCGGCGTGTCGCCCGACAGCCCCGACTGGGGTTCCACCATCGACGATGGCCGCAAACTGCTCCTGACCGTCGTCCACCCCGCCGTCACCCCCGCCCTTGCCCTGATGAGCCTCGTCCTTGGCCTCAACCTGCTTGCCGATGGTCTGCGCGAAGAAAGCCTGAAAGACTGATGCCCCGGCCTGCCCCCATTTTTGGTCCACAAATATCCCACGGGGGTCCGGGGGTGTGAAACCCCCGGTCCCACCCTAGCCAGCGAGAGCCGCCATGTCAGACTGGGACCCGTCAAAACCCATCCTCGAAATCGAGAACCTTTCGATTTCCTTCTTCACCCGCCTGCGCGAAATCCCCGCCGTGATGGATTTTTCCTGCACCGTCATGGCGGGTGAGGCGATGGGGCTGGTGGGCGAATCCGGTTGTGGCAAATCCACCGTGGCGCTGGCCGTCATGCGGGACCTTGGCAAGAACGGGCGCATCGTCGGCGGTTCGATCAAGTTCAAGGGCCGCGACCCTGAACCCCGCCATGAAGATCGGCGCGCAGCTGGCCGAAGTGCCGATGATCCATCAGGGCATGGCCAAGGATGAAGCGTGGAAGCTGGCCCGCCAGATCGTGGCCGATGTGCGCCTGCCCGACCCCGACCGCATCATCAACGCCTATCCGCACCAGCTTTCGGGCGGCCAGCAGCAGCGCATCGTCATCGCCATGGCCCTGATGTCAAAGCCTGCTTTGCTGATCCTTGATGAACCGACAACCGCGCTCGATGTGACGGTTGAGGCCGGCATCGTCGACCTCGTAAAGGATCTGGGCAAGAAATACGGCACGTCGATGCTGTTCATCAGCCACAACCTTGGGCTGATTCTGGATACATGTAACCGCCTTTGCGTGATGTACTCCGGCGAGGCCGTTGAAACCGGTCAGGTGGCCGAGGTTTTCGAAACCATGCGCCACCCCTATACGCAGGCCCTGTTCCGCTCGATCCCGCTGCCGGGCGCGGACAAGAATGCGCGGCCCCTTGTGGCCATTCCGGGTAACTTCCCCCTGCCGCATGAACGCCCCAAAGGCTGCAATTTCGGCCCACGCTGCGACTATTTTCAGGCGGGCCGCTGCGATGCCGCCGATGTGCCCATGTCGCCCGTGCCTGAAGGCGACCGCCACGCCAGCCGCTGCGTGAAATGGACCGAGATCGACTGGGATGCGCCAATGGTGGCCCGTGCGATCAAGGAAAAGACACCCGTGGGCAAGGTCGTTCTCAAGATGGAAGACCTGAAGAAATACTATGCCGTGTCTTCCGGGGCTTTTGGCGGCGGCACCAAGAAGGTGGTCAAGGCCAACGAAACGCTCAGCTTCGAGGCGCGCGAAGGCGAGACGCTGGCGATTGTGGGCGAAAGCGGTTGCGGCAAATCCACCTTCGCCAAGGTGCTGATGGGGCTGGAAACAGCGACCTCGGGCTCGATCATGCTGTTTGATGAAAACGTGCAATCGACGCCCATTCAAAAACGCAACACCGATACGGTCAGCTCGGTGCAAATGGTGTTCCAGAACCCGTTTGATACGTTGAACCCCTCGATGACCGTGGGCCGGCAGATCATTCGCGCCTTGGAGATTTTCCAGTACGGCACTTCCGACGCGGACCGCCACGCGCGGATGCTGGAACTGCTCGACCTTGTGAAACTGCCGCGCGCATTCGCCGAACGCATGCCAAGGCAGCTTTCGGGTGGGCAAAAGCAGCGTGTCGGCATCGCGCGGGCCTTTGCAGGCGGGGCCAAGGTGGTGGTGGCGGATGAGCCTGTTTCAGCGCTCGATGTGTCAGTGCAGGCGGCGGTGACCGATCTGTTGATGGACATTCAGCGCGAGAACCGCACGACGCTGCTGTTCATCAGCCATGACCTGTCGATCGTGCGTTACCTGTCTGACCGCGTCATGGTGATGTATCTGGGCCATGTGGTGGAAATGGGCACGACCGATCAGGTGTTCCAGCCGCCCTACCACCCCTATACCGAGGCGCTGCTGTCGGCCGTGCCGATTGCGGATACCAAGGTGGTGCGCAAGCGCATCGTGCTGGAAGGCGACATCCCGTCGGCCATGAATCCGCCGCCGGGCTGCCCGTTCCAGACGCGCTGCCGCTGGAAGGCGCAGGTGCCGGGCGGGGTCTGTGAAACGACGATGCCGCCGGTCAAGGTGCTGGCAGGCGGGCACCAGATCAAATGCCACCTGTCCGATGACGTGCTGGGCACCATGGATGCCGTGATCAAGATCGCAGCGGAATGAGGCAAGGCGCCTCCCCTCCCCCCCTGTGGGGAGGGGCCGGGGGTGGGGGGCTGGCAACGGCATCGTCGGATGGGTAAGATTGCCCACCCTATCCGGTTACCCCAGAATTGCCTTCACATAATTCTTGGTCTCGGCATAAGGCGGGATGCCGCCATGCTGTTCCACCGCACCCGGCCCGGCGTTATAGGCCGCCAGCGCCAGCCGCCACGAGCCGAATTTGTCATACATCGCACGCAGATAGCGCGCGCCGCCTTCCAGGTTCTGCCCTGGATCATTGATATCGACGCCCAGCGCGCGCGCGGTACCCGGCATCAGTTGCGCCAGCCCTGTCGCCCCCTTTGGCGATACCGCGTTCGGGTTCCAGCCAGATTCCTGCTGGACCAGACGCAGAAAAAGATCCTCGGGGATGTCATGCTTGCGGGCCGCGGCGCGCGCAACGTCCAGATAGGCGCCACGATAATTGCCGCGATAGCCCGGCACGGGTTCACTGGCCGTGGAAATCGTGATCTCGCTTTCCGGCCGCAGCCGGGCCGACCCTTCGTATTGCTGCGCCAGTCGCCCGTCCAGCAGGCGGGTCTGGCTTGCAAAAACCGCACCACGGTTGCCGGACGCCCCCGAAAGGTTCAACCCTTCGGCCCATGAAAATCCCGATGACATCACCATTGCGCCGGCCACCCAGACCGACACGCCAAACCGCCTCATGCAAGCACCCCAGGCTTTCTATGCGGTGGCAGTATAGGCGTTTCGCGCCTGATTGCGAGTCTTTGGTTGCGCCGGTTGCGCCGGTGCCTGTTGGCGGGTAAACCCTTGTTAACCACGACGCGGGCAGATTGCGCTGGTCTGGGACAAGAATCGGAAGGGACAAGGCGTCATGGCAGGCTCGGTCAACAAGGTCATCATCGTCGGCAATCTGGGCCGCGACCCGGAAGTGCGGTCGTTCCAGAATGGTGGCAAGGTGGTAAACCTGCGTATCGCCACATCGGAAACCTGGCGTGACAAGGCAAGCGGTGAGCGGAAAGAGCGGACCGAATGGCATTCGGTGGCCATCTTCAACGAAGCGCTTGGCAAGATCGCCGAGCAATATCTGAAAAAGGGCTCGACCGTTTACATCGAAGGCCAGCTTGAGACCCGCAAATGGCAAGACCAGTCGGGCGCTGACCGCTATACCACAGAGGTTGTGCTGCGCCCCTATGGCGGCGCGCTGACCCTGCTGGGCGGGCGTGATGGCGGCGGCGGCGGCGGTGCCAGCGGCGGCGGGTATGACGAGCGTGACAGCGGCGGCTATGGCGGTGGGGCGTCTGCGGGCGGCAGCTATGGCGGCGGTGGACGTGGCGGGGCCGGCGGCGGTGGCGGCGGTGGCGGCGGTCGCAGTGACATGGATGACGAAATTCCGTTCTGATCCCTGGCGCGTGGGGCGGGGTCTGGACGATGGTGTCGCCATTCCCTATATAAACGCTCAGGAAGCTGCAGGGGTAGGCCATGACAGATCATCAGTCGATCGTGGAGGGAACGCCGCTGATCCGCCCGTCATCGACCGATCATCCTTTGTATGACGATGTGGTGGGGGCCTGCCGCACGGTGTTCGACCCGGAAATCCCCGTCAACATCTATGATCTGGGATTGGTCTATACGATTGAAATCGATGCCGAAAATGCTGTCGAGATCATCATGACGCTGACCGCGCCGGGCTGTCCTGTGGCCGGCGAAATGCCAGGCTGGGTGGCCGATGCGGTTGAACCGCTGGCAGGCGTGAAACAGGTGAACGTGCAGATGACATTCGATCCACCCTGGGGGATGGAGATGATGTCGGATGAAGCCAAGCTTGAGCTCGGGTTCATGTAAGGCAAGCGTTTTATTTTGCTTTTACAAATGCAATTGAATTCGATTGCTTTTTAATATGCAAGCATATATGTTTGCGTCATGGCGCAAGAAAAGATCATCGCTGTTTTGACGGGTGACATTATCGGGTCACAAAAGGCAGGCCGCACAAAACTGGATGCAGCTATGCAGCGCCTGAAGCAAACTGCAGAAAGCTTGCACCCAGATACGCGCTTCACCCGGTTCCGCGGTGACGGATGGCAGCTTGTCCTGCAGGACCCGAAAGACATTCTCGTCGCAGTATTGCTCCTGCTCGCTGACCTGCGTGCATCAGGGTTGAAAGTGAGCACAAGGATATCTGTCGGCGTCGGACCCGCAGACTCACTTGGAACCGACACCTTATCTGATGCCACTGGCAGAGCGTTTGTCCTGTCCGGTCAAGGGCTCGATCAATTGCCGAAACAAGCCCGCTTGGCGATATGGGGCGGAAGGGCAAAAGACCAACACTGGCACCTGGCGATTTTCGAATTGGTCGATTGGTTGACTGAGAAATGGAGCGCGGCACAAGCAGAGGCCGTAGCAACCGCGTTGCGACAACCCTTGGCAAATCACCAGATGCTGGCCGCACACTTGGGCATCACGCGCCAGGCTGTTCAGTCGCGCCTATCCAAGGCCGGGATCGGCAATCTGTACCATGCAGTCCTGGCATTTCGTAATGCAACTTGGGAAATGCAGAATGACTGAAACCCTGATCGCCCTGCTGTTCGCCCATACCCTTGCGGATTTTGTGCTTCAGACCAACTGGATGGCCGCGAACAAGCGCAATCCGGTGGCATTGGTCGCGCATGTGGCGGTGGTGTTGCTGACGGCGATTGCGGCGGTGGGCACACTGCACCCGGCCCTCCTGGCGCTGGCGGGGCTCCATCTGGTGCTGGACGCAGGCAAGGCATGGCTGCCATGGCGGGGGCTTTGGCCTTTCCTGCTGGATCAGGTGCTCCATGTGGCCACGCTGGTGGCGGTGGCGCTTTGGGTGCCTGATCTGTGGGCGCAGGGGCTGTGGGCGGCGGTGCCAGCGCCGGTTGAGGCAGGCTGGGCCAGCAGCCTGTGGCCGGGGGATGCGGCCGCGCCGGCCATCCTGCCCGCGATCCTGCTTTTGCTGACCGGGCTGATCCTGACGGTGCGCGCGGGCGGCTATGCGATTGGCCTTTATATGGAACCGTGGGCAGGCCATTCGCCCAAGGGCCTGCCGGATGGCGGGCGGGCGATCGGGCAGCTGGAACGCGGGCTGATCTTTCTGCTGGTGTTTACCGGCATGCCAGAAGGGATCGGCTTTCTGATTGCGGCGAAATCGGTGTTGCGCTTTGGGTCAGTGAGTGATGACCGCAAGGTCAGCGAATATGTTATCATCGGCACGCTGGCATCGTTTGGCTGGGCGATTGCGACGTCATTCGCCACGGTCTGGGCGCTGCGCTACCTGCCACCGCTTGGCATTTTCGACCTGACACCCTAGGTTGGTTGTGAAGGAGACCTGATCATGTTTGGCATTCCCGGCAAGGCCGCTGTGACGCTGACGCCTGCAGCAACTGCGCAGATTGCGCGGCTGATGGAAAAACAGGGCTCCAAGGGCCTGCGTATCGGCGTCAAGAAGGGCGGCTGCGCGGGCATGGAATACACGATGGATTATGTGGCGGATGTGAACCCGCTGGATGAAATCGTGGAACAGGACGGCGCGCGGGTGCTGATTGCGCCGATGGCGCAGATGTTCCTGATCGGAACTGTCATTGATTACGAAGTGGCGTTGCTGGATGCGAAGTTCACCTTCCGCAATCCGAATGTGGCCGAGGCCTGCGGATGCGGCGAGTCGATTAAGTTCAAGGACCAGCCTGCGGCTTAGGCAAGTTCAAGGACCAGCCTGCTGCCTGAAGTGCGGATGCCTGCGGCGCGGATATTTGAACGACATTGAAAGGGCATCTTTTCCTTTTCATGGGTAGCGGTTAGCACTGCCCTGACACCAAGGGGGGACATGATGCGCAAACTGGCTGCGGGCAACTGGAAGATGAACGGCACAGGCGCAAGCCTTTCCGAAGCACAGGCGTTGATCGCAGCGCAGCCTTCGCCTGCCTGTGAGATGCTGCTGTGCCCGCCTGCAACGCTGGTCGCCCGCCTTGCGGATGTCGCCAGGGGTTCGGCCCTGATGGTTGGCGGGCAGGATTGTCACACGAACGATACGGGCGCGCATACGGGTGATATCTCGGCGGCGATGCTGGCGGATGCGGGGGCGACATCTGTGATTTTGGGCCATTCGGAACGGCGGGCGGATCATGGCGAGACGGATGCCCTGGTGCATGCCAAGGCGCTGGCGGCGCGCAAGGCGGGGCTGGTGGCGATTGTCTGCATTGGCGAGACGTTGGCCGAACGCGATGCAGGTACGACGCTGGATGTGATTGCCGCGCAGATGGCCTCGGTGCCCGAGGACAGCACGGCGGCGGGGCTGGTGATCGCTTATGAGCCGGTCTGGGCGATTGGCACGGGGCGCACACCGACGATTGACCAGATTGCCGAGGTGCATGCCTTTCTGCGCGCGCGGTTGACCGAACGGATCGGCGCAGCGGCGGCGGGCGTGCGGCTGCTGTATGGCGGGTCGGTCAAGCCATCGAACGCAGGCGAGATTTTTGCAGTGCCGCATGTTGACGGCGCGCTGGTGGGCGGGGCAAGCCTGAAGGCGGCTGATTTTGGGGCGATTGTTGCGGCGCTTTCGGCAAGCTGATGTCGCAGGCAAACAGGCGGGCCTTTGGCAGCACGGCTAGCGTGCCCCCATGACCAGCAACCCCAGTATCGCGCAGAACCTGACCACGGCCAACCTGATCTGCATGGCCTCGATGTTCGTCTGGGCGGCCGGCTTGCCTGCGGCAGACCTGATCATCCCGCTGATCCCGCCTTTGCCGCTGACAGCAATGCGCACGGGCATGGCAGCGGCTGTGCTGATGGCCTTCTGGCTGCTGATCGAAGGCCCCGCCCCCATCCGGCAGGCCAACTGGCTGCGCGGGGTGGTGGTGGGCTTCATCTGCATTGGCCTTGGCGCCGTGTTTCTGGTGATCGGGCAGGCCTATACCGATGCCGTGACAGTGGCGATCATCACCTTGTCCATGCCGCTGATCGGGATCGGGCTGGAGGTTTTGCAGGATGGCCGCCGCGTCACGCTGGCGCTGATCATGGGGATGGCCCTGTCACTTTTGGGTGGGCTTGTGGCGATGGGGCAAGGTGGGTTCAGCATAGAGCTGGGCCTTGGGGCACTGGCTGTCATGGCGTCTTGCGCGGCGTTCACCTGGGGGTCACGCGCCACGGTAAAGCAGTTTCCCGCGCTGACGCCTTTGGGGCGCACGGCGATTACCGTCACCGGCGCATTCATTGCCACATCGGCGTTGAGCGTGACCTGGACGGCTATGGGTGGCGCGGCGGTGCAATGGGCGGCACTTGGCTGGAAAGAGCTGGGGGCCCTGACGCTTTTTGCCGTCGGCTCGATGGCGTTAAGCCAGATCCTGTGGATCATCTCGGTTGAACGCATTGGCATTGGTGCGGCGAGCCTGCACATGAACGCCGTGCCCTTCTATGTCATGATCATCGCCTTCGCGCTTGGCGCACCGTGGAACTGGTTGCAGACGCTGGGCGCGCTGATCGTGGTGGTGGGCGTGATGATCGGGCAAGGCATGCTGCGGATACCACGATGAAGCACCTGTCCCAATCGCCCACCGACCCGGCCTTCGTGCAGAACCCCTACGCGATCTTCCGCGACCGGCGCTTTGGGCGCGAGGCGGTGCACGCGCCGGACATCGCACCCCATCTGGCGCCCTTTTACGCGGTCGAGGCGCATTCGATGCTGGAACGGGAACCCCCCACGCATACGCGCCTGCGC
>JALOSO010000010.1 GCA_025458385.1 Paracoccaceae bacterium
TGCGCCAGCGTCACTGCCGCCACCTCGACATCCGCCGCGGCAAAGGCGCGTTCGGCCTTGTTCCGGCCATTGTCAAAGATCGTCTGTTCCAGCACCATCGATGCCACCACGGCCCCAAGCGATGTCAGGTCTACCGATGGCCCGATCGAGGGCAGCCAGTTCGTGGCCTTGGCTTCGGCCTTGAGGCGCGCCACGCGCAATTCGGCGACGGCAGCCCCGGCACTGGCCGTGATCACCGCATCTGTCACTGTCTGAAAGGGCCCGTCGCCCGCAATGACGCTTTGCCGCGTGCGCAGCCCTTCGATAAGGACCGAAGGATTGGCGCCCTGTGGTGCAAAAGAGTTTGCCGCCGCTGGATCGGTCGGCGCCAGGCCTTCGCCCGCGCCGAACCGCGCTGCTTCGTTTGACGCGACACAGCCTGCAAGCAATCCCAACAGGACGAGGGCGGCTGCGGGACGGGGGGCAAGCCCCCATCCCTTTCTGGTTTTCGGATGTCCGGGCATTGTCCCGTTCTCCGATCAGATGACTTTCTGGATGTCGTCGTCCAGCAGGATGGTCGATCCCTGCGAGCCCAGCGTATAGACGCTGTAAACCTGGCTTGCGATCGTGACATTCGCACCCGTGTCCACGGCCCCGGTCATCGTCACCGTGTCATCCGCACCGCCTGCGATCGTCAGCTTTTGGTCAGCCCCGGTCAGGGCGCGCAGCTGCGCATCCGTGATCGTCAGACTGGCCGAGGCCGCAAAGTGCAGGTTGATCGTGCTGAAGTCGAAATCCTGCAACCCGGTGCGCGCCAGATCAACGGTGCTGGACCCCGTGTTGTTCACGATGAACAGCGTGCTGGACTGGTTCTGCGCTGCATCTTCCGTGTTGATCACCAGATAGGTGCCGTCCGGGACGCGGTTGCTGCCGAAGGAATAGGTCGTTTCCCCAGGGAACGCCGGGTTCTGCGATTCCGTTGCCGTCATCGCCGTTGCCGCGCCGGACGAGGCCACCTTGAAGAAGCTCAGGTCATCGGCGGTGGACACCACGCCCACACCGCGCACACCGTCAACAACGCGGTCAAAGCTGATCACGTTCGGTGCACCCGGTGCCACGCTGTCATAGGCAAAGCTTGCGTTCAGCGTTTCGGTATTGCCGGCCCTGTCCGTCGCCGTCATCGTCACGGTCGAGGTGCCCTCGCCCGTTGGCAGCTGGGCCGCGGCAAATGTGACCGACCACAGGCCATTGGCCCCGGCTGTCGCCGATTGCGACGATCCGTTTGCCAGTTGCACGACCACGGTTGCATTCGGCTCGACCGTGCCGGTCAGCGTCAGACCTGCCGCGATTTCGTTGCCGTTCAGGATACCATCGCCGCCGATGACCCCGCCGGTGCGGGCAAAGTTGCGCACCAGCGTGTCAACCTGGACATTCTGCGTCTGGACGGCGGTGTTGCCCACCGCATCGGTTGCCGTCGCCTGCAGGGCAATGGTGTTTTCACCGGCCGGAATCTGGCCTGCCGGGATGAAAGCCGACCATGTCGTGCCCGTGACCGTCGCGTTGACGGCGCTGCCCGTGCCAAACCGCACGACCACCGAAGACCCGGCTTCAACCGTTCCGGTCACCGTGATGCCGCTTGCGGATTCGACCTTGTTGATCACGCTGTCCGCACCCGTTGCGACCGTATTGGCCGTAAAGGGCGAAACCAGCGTATCGACGCGGATCGCATGGGTGGCCGAGGCGGTATTGCCTGCAAGGTCAGTCGCCGTGACAGCGACGGTCGAGTCGTACTGGCCTGGCCGCACTTCGGCGGCAGTCCAGCTTGCGCTCCAGACACCGCTTGCGTTTGCCGTGACGGTCCGGGTCACCCCTTCAAAGGTCACCGCAACCGAAGCCCCGGCTTCCGCTGTTCCTGTCAGCACGATGCCGTTTGCGGCCTCGGACCCGGATTCGATGTTGTCGCCGCCCAACTGGTTCGGATCGATCGTCACGTTCGTCTTGGTGTCGAAGGTGATGGTCTTGGTTGCGCTGGCCGTGTTGCCTGCCGCATCGCGCGCCGTCACGGTCGCGGTCGTGGCCAGCGGCAGCGTGCTTGTCGTCAGGCTTGCCACCCCGAAGTTCACGGTCCACGTGCCATCTGCCGCAACGGTTGCCGGCAGGGTCGTCCCTTGCCATTCGACCGTCACCGTGGCGCCCGGCTGGGTCGTCCCGGTCAGCGTCACGCCATCCAGCCGTTCGGTTCCGTTGACGGTGTTATCGCCTTCGACCGGGGTCGCTGCAAAAGCAACCGATGTGGCCGTGTCCACCCGCATTGTATGCGTAGCCGTGCGCACATTGCCTGCGGCATCGGTCGAGGTCGCGCTGATCAACGCTTCATATTCGCCCGGCGTCAGCGTGCCGGCCGCCCATGACAGCGTCCAGCCGCCATCTGCGCCCACGGTCACCGATTGCGTCAGGCCCTGCAGCGTGATCGCGATCGTCGTGTTCGGGGTGCCCGACCCCGTGATGCTGAAACCTGCGGTCGCCTCGGCGTTGTTCACCGTGTTGTCCGCCGTCACGGCATTGAAGGTGATGGTGTTCGGCACCGTGTCGATGACAACGCGGTCATTCACAATGGTCACGTTGCCCAGCGGGTCTGTCGCACGGATCACCGCCGGTACCGTGTATTCGCCGCCCGGCAATTCGGCTGTGGTAAAGTTGACCGACCATGTGCCCGTCGCCCCGACCGTCACTGTCTTGGTATGGCCATTGACCGTGACCGTCAGCGATGCACCGCTTTCGGACGTACCGGTCAGCGTCACGCCATCGGCATGTTCCACCAGGTTCTCGACATCGCCATTCCGCTCAAACCCCGAAACCAGCGTCACCGGTGGCGGTGTCAGGTCGATGATGTAGTCGGGCCCGTCAAGTTCGATCGGCGTGCCACCCGGCGGGGTCACCACGACGTTGGAATCATAGGTGCCATCCGGCGGCAGGCTGGTGCCGGGGAACGTTACGCCCCATGTCCCGCCGGGGGTGATTGTTGTCGTCTGCGTCTGTGTGCCGATGGTCACGACCACGGCATCGCCCGGTGCGCCCGTTCCCGTGATCACCAGATTGCGGTCGACTGTGTTCGTGGTCACCGTGTCGGTGCGCGTCGGGTTGTCAACGGTTGGCGCCGGCCGGTCACCGGTGCCACCCCCGCCACCACCACCCGTGCCACCGCCGCCGCCACCATCACCTCCGGTGCCGCCGCCGCCGGTACTGCCACCGCCGCCACCGCCACCGCCGCCCGTCAGCAGCACGCCACCGCCCAGCAGACCGGCCGCAAGGCCACCCGCCCCCAGCCCGCCACCAAGCAGCGCCGGGGCAAACAGGCCCTGGCCCGCAGGCTCGTCACTGTAGGCCACGGCCTCGGCAAAGTTGTCACCCGAAACAAAGCGCAGATCGTCCAGAAGGCTGTACTTGTCCCAGCCTTCGGTCGCGCCATAGGTTGCATAAAGCGGGCCTTCGGTGCCACTGAGTTCGACCAGCGCGATGTCGCCGTTGGTCGACAGATACAGCAGGTTCGGCTCTGCCCCGGCAAAGTAACCTGCGAGCTTGATCTGGCTGCCATCTGACAGGGAAATGATCAGGTCGGTCCCGGTGCGTTCATAAGCAACGACACTCGCCCGTGAGAGGTTGAGCGAGATTTCTTCGCCCGATCCCATCTGAATGAAGTTACTGCCCGATTCACCGCCGACAGTACCACGTACCAGACCGCCCGCTGAATCGCGAACGGCGAAATCAATCGCCTGCACCATGATCTACTCCGCCTCAAATGCCGGTCTGTGACGCCGGCTGTTTTTGCGGCCCCTTTTTGGGACCATTGCCACAAGGGTTAAGTGAAATCGGATTGCATTTCTAGGGGGAGCAAACCGGCAAGATCGTCAAATCGCTCTTTTTGTTCCACAATCTTGCCACAATGCGGGAAATGTTGTGAATTCTGCCACAGTATATCGGGGCGGGGACCACGGTTAGTGGCGCGCCTGACCCCACAAAACGACGTGTGGTGCCGTTGCGTCAGTTGCCATGCCGGAACCCTGCGTGCCTTTTGCCCCCATTGCGGCACAGCAACGCTGCGGGCCAAAAGGCTGCAAAGGCCCTTGCGCGAACGGCCGTCGGATCAGGACAGACGCGCCGGATGCAGGCGCGTGGCGCCCGCCCTTGGCAGCTTGCGGTCAAAGCGGAACAGGGGCCAATCCGCCGCATCCTGCGCCAGCACCCAGCTGAGCGGGGCCGCAAAAGCCAGGCAAAATGCCGTCGGCACCAGCCAAAGGCTCAGATACCCCAGGGCCGCCGCTGACAGCAACGTGACGCCCGCCACGGTTTCCAGCATGTGAAAGCGCAGCAGGTCACGCAGGGGGGGGCGCGTGCTGTCATGCGGGGCCCAGCCGGTATCATAGCCTGCCAGCGTCCGCAGAACCGCACGCATGTGCTGCACCATCATCATCGGCGCAATCAGCAGCGACAGGAACACTTCGACGATCATGGTCACCCCGAAGGCCAGCGCCTGCCCGGCCTCGACACCGCCACGCCGGATGAAATCAACAGCACCAATGAACTTTGGCAGGAACAAGGTCAGCAGGATCACCCCTGCAATCATCGCATGCGTCAGCCAGGGCAGATCAGGCCACAGCACCATCGGCGCGGGGCCATCTGCGAAATATTGCCAGCCCGTGTCGGTCGTCTCATCCCCCACGATCACCCAAAGCACCAAAAGCAGAAACCAGGTCACGGATGAGAGATAGGCCATTGCCCCCTGAAACAGGTGAAACCGCGACACCGGATGCAATCCCTTGGCCCCGATGATGCGCAGATGCTGCATGTTGCCCTGACACCAGCGCCGGTCACGACGGATATAGCCGACCGTGGTTTCGGGCGTGTCCTCAAAACTGCCAGCAAGATCAGGCAACAGGCGCACGCCCCAGCCCGCCCGGCGCAGCAGCGCCGCCTCGACGAAATCATGGCTCAGGATGACGCCGCCCAGGGGGCGCCGCCCCGGCAGTTTCGGCAGACCGGCGCAGGCCGCAAAGGCCCGCACCCGGATCAGCGCGTTATGGCCCACGAAATTCGCCTCGTTTGCAGCCCAGGTCGCAAGACCCCGCCCCAGTGTCACGCCGTAAACATGCGCGGAAAATTCCTGCAGGCGTTGCCACAGGCTGCGCCCCGGCAACAGGCGCGGCATGGTCTGCAACAGACCCACAGCCGGATCGGCGGCCATTTCATCCGCAAGGCTGATCACGGTGTCGCGGTCCATCACGCTGTCAGCGTCCAGCACCAGCATCGCCTCATGCGCCGCACCGGCCCGCGTGATCCATTCGCGCAGGTTGCCAGACTTGTAATCCGTGTTTTCGGCCCGCCAGCGATAAGTGATCTCAAGGTGCGGAAAGCTGTCCTGCATCTGGCGGATCACCATCGCCTCGGCCGCGCGGGCGGCCATGGCGCGGCTGTCACTCAGAACATGCAGGCTGAACCGATGCGCCGTTTGCCGCGCCTGCAGGCCCTGCAGCAACTGCACGGCCGTCCCAATCGTCGGCTTTGCTGCCTCGCCATACATGGGAAGCAGGATTGCCACGGAAATTCCTGCGATCGGGTCAGGCTGTCCTTGGCCCGCCGCCGCAGCCTCGGGCTGTACTGCACCCAGGATGGCCGTACCAACCGAAAAGGCCACCCAGAAGAAGGTGAATGCCGCAAGCGCTGTCAGCGCCATGGCCGGCAATGTCATCGCCCCGCCCACGGTAAACCAGCCGATATAGGCCCAGACGAGCAGCGAGGTCAGCACCAGCGGAAAGGCGATCAGCAGTGCCCGCAGCGCCCAGACCCGCCGCCGCGTCCGTACACCGGGGGCCGCAGCATCATGGTGCAACTGCGCAAAATCCTGATCCGGCATCGCCAACCTTAGCGGCGCCTGCGCAGTTGCCTGCATGTCGGCGGTGCGTCTGTCGACCATCGTCATGCCACGTCCATCCACCGGTAAAGCCATGTTTCGGTGACCGGCGCGCCGTTACGCACAAGGTCTGCGCGCATTTCCGATGCCGTGCCTTCGGGCGCGACAAGCGTGAAATCCAGCCGCATGCCCCCCGTCGCCGGGTTCTGGCGGATCACTGTGCTGGTGATCGCGCCGGCCGCGGTGCTGACGCGGGCGACCAACTGGTCTGGGTTGTCACCCAGGGCTGGATGGGCCTCAAAATCGACGGTGAACAGCCGTCCCTCTTCAAAGATGCGCGCACCTGTGCGGGTGTTGCGCACGCGCGCCACGCGGCCTTCGACCGGCGCATCCGCGCACCAGTGCAGCCGGTAGGAAAAGCTGTATTCCTGCCCTGCCAGCAGCGGATCGGCCGGGCGCCAGAAGCAGACGATATTGTCATAAATCTCTTTGTCCGCCGGGATTTCCACCAGCATCACCGCGCCTGCACCCCAATCGCCCTGCGGTTCCACCCACAGCGATGGCCGCCGTTCGTAATGCGCAACCAGATCAGCAAAATCGGTCATGTTGCGCGCCCGCTGCATCAGGCCAAAGCCGCGCGGCGATGTATCGGAAAACACGCTGAAGCCCAGCGTGTCGGGGTTTGCCAGCGGGCGCCACAGGGTTTCGCCCGCCCCCGTCAGCATCAACAAGCCATCGCTGTCATGCACGGCATCGCGGAAATCGTCGAACCGGTTGCGATTGGTCTGGTCGAACAGGAACATCGAGGTTTCCGGCGCGATCCCCACCTCGGTCAGGTCAACACGCGGGAACAGACGGCTTTCCACCGTCATCTCTGTCACATCGCCCTTGCGGATGGTAAAGGTGAAGGCCCCCGCCACACTGGGGCTGTCCATCAGCGCATGGATCACCACCTCGGGCGCGCCGGGATCAGCGGCCTCGACCCAGAATTCGCGGAACACCGGGAATTCCTCACCCGCCGTTGACCCGGTGCCAAGTGCCAGACCGCGCGCCGACAGACCATAGGCCTGCCCTTTGCCGATCGCCCTGAAATAGGTGGCCCCCTGAAACACCGCATATTCCTGGAACTGACCTTTGGCCTCCAGCTCTCCCAACAGCCGGAAACCGGAAAAGCCCATCCCCTCTTCCGGCAGATCGGGAAAACGGTCTGTCATGTCAAACGTCCGCAACTCAAAGATCACCGGGCGAAAACGCCCGTCTTCGACCGCGTTGATCGTCACGACCGGCGGGTTGTAGAGGCCCGCCGGAAAAAACTCGACCTGGGCTGCGCCATCCGTCTCGCGCCAAAGCGAATGGCGCGTGTCGAACCAGATTTCCTGAAACTGGTCATAGGTCAGATCGACCCATTCCTGCGGCACCACCGCCCCTGGCACATAGGGCTTTGACGCCAGAACCCGCGCCTTGACCTGCACCATCCCCGGATCAAAGGGCAAGGGCTGGCCAAGGGTCATGCCGACACGTTCCTCGACCGCGTCCTGCGCAAGGCCCGGCCGGGCCGCCAGTGCAGCAAGCGCTGACAACAGTGAAAGCGTCTCGCGGCGGGTTACCATGGTCATGATGTCACCTTTGAAATCTCGGCAAGGGTTGAAACGGCAGGCACCGCCGGGCGCGGCGGCAATGGTGTTGCCACGCGCCAGGGCGACGATTTGAAGAAGCGCGCGATCTCGGCTGCAGCAAACAAAAGCGCAAAGCCCGCAAGGTTTATCGCAGCCGTTGCCAGCACACCGCGCCCGGTGACGTCCAGCGCCACACCCAGCAGGCGCGACAGCACGACCGACACCATGAAAACCGCCAACGATTGCTGCCCGATCCTGGTCAAGATCCGCACGATCCAGGCCAGCCGCGCTGCCTGCAGCCGCACGCCCTGCGGCCCGACTGCCACCCAGGCCAGATAGGCAAGGCACAGGAAATGCAGATAGCGCAGCACGCCATAGTCGGTCTTGACGTAAAGAAAGACCCAATCCTGCCGCCACTGGCGCAGCACTTCAAAGGCACCGATGACCGGCCCCCAGGCCAAAGGCACCGTTGCCAGAACCAGCAGCGCCGCGATGATGACCAGCCCACGCCGCACCGGCGGCACCGGCAGCCAGCCCGCCATCAGGCCAAAGCCGGTAAAGAACAGCAATTGCCAGCAGAAAGGGTTGAAGAACCACGGGCGTGTGCTGCCTGCCGGAAACCAGTATTCCGCCGGCAGGTCAAGCGCGCCGGCATTGCCATAGGCCCATAACGTGACACTTGCCAGCACCGGCAGCGCCACATGCACGCGCGCCAGCAGCATTGCCACCGGCACCATCGCCAGCAGGACCAGATACATCGGCAGGATATCAAAGAAGTTCGGAACATAGGTCAGCGT
This sequence comes from Paracoccaceae bacterium, assembly GCA_025458385.1. GTDB lineage: Bacteria > Pseudomonadota > Alphaproteobacteria > Rhodobacterales > Rhodobacteraceae > JAAFHS01. The sequence continues at coordinate 8,301 of JALOSO010000010.1, forward strand.
CAGCAGCCCGATCAGATTGGCCCCTGTGCTGTTCAGGAACGGATACAGGTTCAAGGCGTCCACATAGTCGATCTCGAACCAGCCGCTGCGGGTCAACGCGACCATGCTCCACAGCGTCACGAAGAATACGCCGATATGCGCCCAGTAGACCTGCCACATCCGGTGAAGGATGCGCAGCGTGCCCAAAGCCCAGCCTGCCCGATGGAACAGCGCGCCAAAGGCAAGGGCCGAGGCCATGCCCGAGCAGAAGACAAAAATGTCTGCCGCATCGGAAAAGCCGAACCTGCCGTGAATCCACAGCGCCCAGGGGTTGTTGGTGATATGCGACACCAGAATGATGCACATCGCCAGCCCGCGAAAGAAATCGAGTCGCGGATCGCGTGCGGCCCGGGCGCGCTGCGGGGTCTGTTGTGCTGTGTCTGTCACGTTCAACCTGTCTACCGCCCTGCGCACCAGATGCGTCTGGCGTCATGCTTGTCGGTTCTGCGGGTGCACCTGTTACAACGGTGCGAAATTTGCGCCCCCTTAGCCAGCAGCCGCGCCGACCTCAAGCGGATTTCGAACAAAAACATCGGGTTGCATCAAACTGCCCGGTTTCTGGCAGATATCCGCCAAGCAATGCTGCATTTGCAGCATTTCTGCGCACACGCCCCCGTGATCAGTGCGTTTGACGCTTGGCAGGGTGCAAGACCTTTGCCCGCCCGATTCGTGCGGCCGCCGGGGCAAGCGCTTCCATGCGCGCGCCCCCGTGTTTTTTTGCCGGTCACGATTGTTGCGCATTGGCATGATATTCGCCTTGCTGCTACAGACTGTGGAATGGGGTGCTGGGAACACGATAGGCAGCGCCCGGATGATCCCTTGACGAAAAAGGCTATCGCCGTGCGCGCCAGATGTTCAGCCAAAGATCCGATCCGCAATTGGCTGGTGCTGGCAGTGGCCGCCGGGCTGATCGGCCCTGCCCCTGTCCTTGCCCAGGAAGGCATCAACAAAAGCGCCACCCTGTCTTTTTCCGGCACACCGGGCCATGTCGAGATGCCATCGGCGCGCAGTCTGCCGGATGCGACGCTGGGGGCCACGATCTCGAACTTTTCGGGATTTCACCGCACAACGCTTGGCTTTCAGATCACGCCGCGCCTGTCGGTCGCGTTTCGGTACAGCAATCTGAAGGGCTATTTCAAACCGGGCGAAGATTTCTTCGACCGCAGCGTTGATCTGCAGTATCGCCTGATCGACGAAGGCACCTGGCGCCCGGCGGTCGCTGTCGGCCTGCGTGATATCGGCGGCACGGGGTTTCTCGCCTCGGAATATGTGGTCGCAACAAAGGCCTTTGGTGACCGGGTTGATGCCTCGCTTGGCCTCGGTTGGGGTCGGCTGGGCACGAACAACGGCTTTCGCAACCCGCTCAGCGTGTTCGGTGACAGCTTCGATAACCGCGTCAGCGATGTGGGCTTTGGCGGCAATTTCAGCGTCGATCAGTGGTTTCGCGGTGACGCCGCCCTTTTTGCAGGGATCAACTGGCGCGCCACTGACAAACTGACCCTGTCGGTCGAATATTCGTCGGACGATTATCGTGTGGAAGATGCCTCGGGCGCGATCGACTATCGCTCGCCCCTCAACTTCGGGGTGCAGTATCACCTCAACAACACGGTCACGCTGGGTGGCTATTATGCTTATGGCTCGGCCATCGGTGCCTCGGCGACCATCCTGTTCAACCCAAAGACGCCGGTATCTGGCGGCTCGATCCTGGGTGCGCCACCGCCGGTTCTCGTCCGCAGCGCCGATGTCACCAGTTGGGGCGCGGGCGCTGTCACCTCGGATGCCGATGCGCTGAACATGCGGGTGGCACTGGCCACGGAACTTGCCAAGAACGGTCTGATCCTCGAGGGGCTGGCAATCGACGGGCAAACCGCCCGCGTGCAACTGCGCAACCCCACCTATGACAGCGAGACAACCGCAATCGGCCGAACAGCCCGCATCATGACGCGGGTTCTTCCGGCGGGCGTGGAACGGTTTGAAATTGTGCCGACCGTGCGGGGCCTGCGCACCACACGCGTCACTGTCCTGCGCAGTGATCTGGAGCGGCTGGAGAATGACCCCGACGGTGTGCGCCTCAGCTATGCCGCGGCCGAAATCACCGATGCCGCCCCGGCCTTTTCGACCACGGCCATTCAGGTACAGCCGCGTTTCAGCTGGGGCATCGCACCCTATGTCGAAACCACACTGTTTGACCCGGACAGCCCGCTGCGCGCCGATTTTGGTGCCGAACTGTCAGCCAGTTATGATGTTGCCCCCGGCCTGATCCTGTCAGGCGCAGCACAGGTCAAGTTGTTTGGCAATCGCTCTAATTCTGACCGTGCCCCGAACTCGGTCTTGCCCCGCGTGCGCAGCGATACGCTGCTTTATGCGCGCGAAGGGGCGTCGGGGATTGATTACCTGACGCTTGATTACTTTGCCCGGCCCGGCGCCAACCTTTATAGCCGCGTCACCCTTGGCTATCTGGAATCGATGTTTGGCGGGGCCTCGGCCGAAGTGCTGTGGAAACCCGTCAACAGCCGCCTCGCCCTTGGGGTTGAGGTGAACTATGCCCGACAGCGTGATTTTGACCGGCTGTTCGGCTTTCAGGATTATGATGTCGTGACCGGCCATGCCTCGGCCTATTATGCGTTTGGCAACGGGTTCGAGGGCAGCCTTGATGTTGGCCGCTACCTTGCAGGCGATGTCGGCGCCACGCTTTCGGTTGCGCGCACCTTTGGCAACGGCTGGCGTGTCGGCGCCTTTGCGACCAAGACCAATATCTCGGCCGCCGAATTCGGCGAAGGGTCGTTTGACAAGGGGCTGACCCTGTCTGTACCGCTCAGCTGGTTTCTGGGCCAGCCATCGCAGCGGACGATCAGTGGTGTGATCCGCCCGATCACCCGTGATGGCGGTGCGCGGCTGGATGTGCGCAACCGGCTTTACGGGCTGGTGAACGAATATCATGACCCCGAGCTGTCTGATCAGTGGGGCCAGTTTTGGCGGTGATTCCGATGCGATCGACGATGTTCGCGGGCCTGATGGCCCTGACCCTTGCCGCATGCGGAACCGAGGCGTCGAACCCTGCGTCGCAGGTGGTGCGTGGTGTGGTCGGGCTGATCCAAAGCGGCCCGAAAGCGCCGCTGCCGGGGCCAGATGACCTGCTGACGCGCGATGTGATCGATCAGGTCACCGTGCCCTATGCGATGGTCGGGATTGAACGCAGGGGGGCCTATGCCAGCATGACGCTGGCCGGGCAGAACGGCCCGTTCAACAGCTGGGTCACCAGTGATTCTGCAGGCGTAATCATGCGGGGTGACATCGTGACGGCCACCAAGGGGCTGGGTGCCGATCTGGCTGCCGCCGATGTGACCGGCATCGCGGAAGCCGTGCGCGCCAACCGCGCGGCCACCTTGCGCCGCGAGCATCGCTATCTGGATGGTGAAGGACGTGTCTTTGGCGTCACGTATGATTGCACCTATGCCCCTGCGGGCGCGGAAGAGATCACCATCATCGGGCGCACCTATGACACGGATGTGATGACCGAGACCTGTGTCGCTGGTGATGAACGGTTCGAGAATCGGTACTGGACGGGCCGGGGCGACGGTATTGTCTGGCAGTCGCGCCAATGGGTCAGCAATGGCGTGGGGCCGATCCTTTTTCTGAATCTTGTGCCAATTGCCAATTAACCACAGGATTCTTGCGTTTACGCCCCTCACGGAATGTTGAAACAGTTGCGGGAATGAAATCCCTGCTTTACCCATTGATCATCGTCAAAATGGAGTTGGTCGATGAAGAAATTCGCTATTGCCCTGGCCCTTGTGGCTGCCACCTCGGGTGCAGCTGTGGCCGGTGGCCCCGTTATCAACGTTGATCCCGTCGACCCGCCGCAGGCCGGCAGCGTCGGCAGCGGTCCGATTGTGGGCGTGATTGCAGGTCTGGTCCTGCTCGGCCTGCTTGCGGGCGGCGGTTCGTCGGCCACGACCACAGCCCCCGGCGCTTGATCACCAATCTGCGACAGGTGCCGCCGTTCGGTATTCCGTGCGGCGGCAGCGCATGTTTCGTGGCGGGTTCAGTCCGTCAAGGCCATGTACTTTGCTGGGTGATTCCGACCGTTTTTTGCCGTATTGCGCCATTGCCCCGACGGGCTGTTGCAAGATAGCGGCAATTTCCAGCCTTTCGGCGATCCTTGTCGCGCCTTCGTGTTGCAAATGCCGAAACGATGGGTTAGCGAGATCGGGAACACAGGTAATCGGAGTTCTGAAATGAAAAAGTTTGCACTTGCCCTCGCCCTGACCGCAACCACCGCTGGCGCAGCTTTCGCTGGTGGCCCGGCTGTTGTCGGCGGTGAGCCGGAAGTCGTTGTTGCTCCGCCCGCAACGGGCAGCGTTGGCAGCGGCGCGATCCTCGGCGTTGTTGGCGGCCTCGCGCTGCTGGCTCTGCTCGCTTCGGGCAGCTCGTCGTCGACCACCACCAACTGATTTTCTGGCCCGGCGCCACGGCGTCGGCCTGAAATAGGCAATCAAGGGCAGACCTTTTCAGGTCTGTCCTTGATGTTTTTGGGCCCTGCTTTTGGCCCCCAATCCGGGATACGACTCCACCCAGGCCTGCAGGCGCCGTTGTCGCAATTGCCCGCAGCCAGCGCCCCGGCAATCTACCATCCCTACCCACTTGCCGGCCATACACCCACAGGATGTGCGGTCAGCAGGCATGTTCATGCCGCGTCCTTATTTTGTCCCCAACCTTTTGTTGCCACCCGGCCCGGCGGCGTTTGCTTTCCCGCATCTGCATGGGTAGAACGGCTGCGCTGCTGCTGCGCGAAGGTTCCATGCTCCGACCGATTCTTGTCTTGCTTGCTGTTGCGCTTGGCGCGTGCAGTGATGGGTTTACCACCTTTCCGGTGACGGAAGAGGCGCAGGCAAATGTTGACGAAAACGTAACAGTGATCCGGCTGGATGAAACCAACATCGCCAATTTTACCAGTGCCGTCGCCGGCCCACAGCGCACCGCACTTCGGTCTTCGGACAGTTGGGATTACCGCATCGGCCCCGGCGATCTGCTGGATGTCATCGTCTTCGATCACCCCGAACTGACCCTGCCTGCCGGGCCGTTGGCCGACAGCCAGTCAGCCGGGTTCAGCGTGCAGTCCGATGGCACCTTCTTTTATCCGTTCATCGGCCAGGTCGAGGCGCGTGGCCGATCCGTGCAGGCTGTCCGTACCGAAATTGCCGAGCGTTTGGCCGAATTCATCCCCGACCCACAGGTCGAAGTAAGGATCGTGCAATTCAACTCGCAGGGCGTGAATGTGACGGGTGCAGTCAACACGCCGAACCGCCAGATACTGGGTGCCGTGGGCCTGACATTGGTCGAAGCGATCAGTGCCGCAGGCGGGGCAACGGATGTGGCCGATCTTTCGCGCATTTCGATTAAACGTGGCAGCGATATCCATCGCGTTGATCTGCGTGGCTTCACCGATAACGGCTTTAGTGAAAACAACCCCGTGCTGCGCAATGGTGATGTCGTGAACGTGCCGCGCCGCCGCACCGCCGAGGTTTATGTTCTGGGTGAAATTGCCCGCCCCGGCATTGTGGATGTGTCTGCCGAAAGCGTGAACCTGACGCAGGCCATCACCCGGCAGGGCGGCACAAACGGGCCGCGCGCCGATGCGCGTGGTGTCTTTGTGTTCCGCATCATCGACGGGCGGATGACGGTGTTTCAGCTGGATACCGCAACACCAGTCGGCCTGTTGATCGGCACGCGGTTTTCGCTTGCCGCAGGCGATGTCGTTTATGTGACACGCTCGCCCTTGCAACGCTGGAATGATACGATATCGCGGTTGCTGCCCACTGTGCAGGCTGCACAGGCGACCCAGACCCTCAGCGAGTAATCCGTTATGCAAGTGAAGAATCTTCTTGTTGTCTGCGTTGGCAATATTTGCCGTTCGCCGCTGGGTGAACGGCTGCTGCAGGCGGCCTTGCCTGACGTGACCGTCACCTCGGCGGGTATCGCGGCCCTTGTCGGCCATGCGGCGGATGAGACGGCCAGCAAGGTGGCGGCAGCGCATGGCATTTCGCTGGACGGACACGCCAGCCGGCAGTTCACGGCAGAAATCGGTGGGGCACAGGATTTGATTCTGGTGATGGAGGCCGGGCACAAACATGAGATCGCCCGCCAGTTTCCGCAATTGTCAGGCCGCACAATGCTGTTCGACCAATGGACAGGCATGAAGGGCATTGCTGATCCTTATCGACTTTCCGAGTCTTTTCATGAAAAGGTCTTTGACCAAGTCAATGCGGCCGCGGGGGCCTGGGCAACGCGCCTAAAGCGGTAACGGAGCACTTTTTGACAAATCTGAATACTGCACCGCCCGCCGCCGAATTGGCAGACAAGGAGGTTGATCTTGGCCAGCTTGTCACGCGTCTTTGGTCCGGCAAATGGCGGATTGCCGGGATTGCCTTTGTTACAACGCTGATTGGTATTCTGACGGCCTTTCTGCAAACACCGGTTTATCAGGCAGATGCGCTGCTGCAGCTGGAAGAAAAGCAGGGGGCGATGGCGCTGCCAACCGGCATGGCCGACCTTGTGAACAATGAACCCGAATCGATTACCGAGATCGAGATCATCCGGTCGCGGCTGGTGATCGGGCAGGCGGTGGCAGAGCTGCACCTTGACTGGGAGGTGGAGCCGTTGCTGGTGCCGGTGATCGGATCGGCGATCGTGCGCTATGATCTGCCGTTTCCTGATGGTGGCTGGTTGCGCCGCTATGTGCGGGCTGACGAAAGCATCCGGCTGGATCATCTGCAGGTGCCGCCAGAATGGCTGGATGAAGAGATCGTGCTGACGGTGGGGCCTGACGGCAGTTACGTCCTGGACCTGCCGGATGGCACGACGCTGCAAGGGCAGACCGGTGTGCGTGTCACGGATCAGGCGCGTGCCCTTGCGATGCAGATCGGGGCGATCTCGGCGCCGGAAGGCCGCAAGTTCAGCATTACCCAGGTGGGTGAGATCAAGGCCATCGACAACGTGCGCAAAGTGTTGGGCGTGGCAGAGCGCGGGCGGCAGTCGGGCGTGATCGAAATGCGCTTCAACCATACCGACCCGGACAAGGCTGAACGGATCCTGATTGCGCTGGCGGATGCCTATCTGGAACAGAATCTTGATCGCAGTGCGGCTGAGGCGGACAGCAGCCTGGATTTTATCCGCGCACAGATTCCGCAGGCCGAAGCAAAGCTGCGGGCGGCCGAACAGGCGCTGAACGCCTATATGACGGAACAGCAGACCGTTGATCTGAGCTTGCAGACCGAGGGTATTCTGACCGAGGTGGTGGCGCTTGAGGGTGAGTTGCGCAATCTGGCCAGCCGCGAAGATGAATTGCGCCAGCGCTATACGATCAATCATCCGGTCTATCAGCGCCTGATCGATGAAAAAGACCGCATCGAACAGCGGCTGGCGACCCTGCGGAATGAGACCGAGACCTTGCCGGAAACCCAGCAGGAATTGCTGAACCTGACGCGGGTGATCGAATTCGAGCAAGAGGTTTATGTCCAGCTTCTGAACCGGGCGCAGGAACTGCAGGTTGTCCGCGCAAGCAGCATCGGCAGTGTGCGGGTGATCGATTCCGCGCGTACCGCGCCACGGGCGATCGCGCCACGCAAGGCCAGCATCGCGTTGACCGCGCTGATGCTGGGGCTGGCGCTTGGTGTGGCCTATGTGCTGGTGCGCGGTTGGCTGCGCAAAGGGGTGCAGGGCGCGGAAGATCTTGAAAAGCTTGGGGTATCGGTCTTTGCGACGATCAACTTCTCACGCAATGAACCGGCGGCGCGCGGCGGGCGTGGCGGGCTGCCGATCCTTGCCGTGAAACAGCCCACCGACATGACCGTTGAAGGGTTGCGGTCCCTGCGCACCAGTCTGCATTTCGGCATGCTGGACGCCAAGACCAAGTCGCTGTCGATCACCAGCACGGCGCCGGGTGCGGGGAAATCGTTTACATCGGTCAACCTAGCGGCAATTGCGGCGCAGTCAGGCCTGAATGTCTGTCTGATTGATGCCGACATGCGGCGCGGGGCGCTGCGGCGCTATTTCAATCTGGCAAAGCACACCAAGGGCCTGGCAGAACTGCTGTCCGGTCAGGCGAAACTGGATGAGGTGATCGTCAAAAGCGAAGTGCCGGGGCTGAGTTTCATTCCGACCGGGCGCTTTCCGCCGAACCCGTCAGAGCTGCTGCTGCGGCCCGAGTTCAAGTCGCTGATCGAAGAGCTGGACAAACGCTATGACCTGACGCTGGTCGACAGCCCGCCTGTTCTTGCGGTGACGGACCCGGTGATCATTGGCCGGTCTGTCGGTGCGAACATTGCGATCGTTCGCCATCTGGTCACCCCGGTGGGCGAGGTGAAAGCGATGTTGCGCACACTGGAAACCAGCAATGTGCCACTGTCAGGCATGGTGCTGAACGGGTTCGACCCGCGCAAGGTGGAAGGTGAGACCTACAGCTATCGCTACGACTATCGCGCGCGGGAAGAATAGGCGGCAGCACAAGGCGGGCTAGGGTCGTCCGGCCTGCGAAATTGCTGTCACCGGCGCCAGAATGATCTCGGTCGCGTTGCGCACAGTCAGCACCAAACCGGGCAGCAGCCCGGTGCGGCCCCGGCGGTCACGCGCAAGGGCCGCGTCAACATCGCCGATACGGTCTATCAGGCCGATCAGCGCCGGGTTGTCACCAAGGTTGAAATGCCCGGCCCCCTGCGAATAGGCCGACGAATCAAGATACGTCACCTGCAGGTCGGCCAACCTTTCGATATCGCTCAGGTTGCCCAGACGCTCCGGCTCTCCGGTCAGGCGTGCCGACAGGCCAAGGATGCGGTCGCGGTCAGACCCGAAGATCAGGAAAGGCTGCGGCAGCGTGCCGATGGCCATCGCCTGACTGCGAAACAGGTCGACATCAATATCCGGCGAAATAAGGATCACCCCGCTGATCCGCGCCAGACTGGCGCTGTCACCCCGGATTGCCAATTGACGCAGCGACTCCATCGTCAGGGCAGACCCCATGGAATGCGCCACCAGAACGATGTTTTCGGCACCCGCGGCCTCAACCTCGTGGATCAGGCTTTCCAGCCCGTCACGCGAATACAAGGCCGAATCCCGGTCGGCGACATAGGCCAGCGCCGCACCCCGTGACGGCCAGGCGAAATGCACCGGCACACCTTGCAGATCAAGGTCATGGGCCATCTGGGCAAGACGATAAAGGCCTTCGGCAAAGGTGTTGTTGAACCCGTGCACAAAAATGATCGCGTCACGCTGCCCCCTTGGGCGGGCACGCAGGGCCCCGGCCAGATCACGTTGAAAGGACGGGGCATCGGCGAAACGGTCCGTGCGGGTGGTCAGGAAATCTGTCTGCGGGTTGGGCGTGGCCGATGGGCGGGCAAAGCGAATTTCACCCACTTCACGCGCAGGCGGGATCGAGATGTCATAGCGTGCAAAGGTCAGCCCTTCGGCCCGTTCGGCGGTAAAGGACAGCCCATTGGCATCAAGTCCACGGTTCGTGCCGACAAAAATCGGCACCACGGCACCCACTTGCCCTGCCGCCGGATCAAGGGTGATTTCGCCACGTTCGGCGCATCCGGCCAGCAGTGCAAGCGCCGACATCGCCAGAAGACTGTACATGGCACGCATGACACTTTCCTTTTTCCTTGGCGCAGGTAGCGCGCATTGGCGGACAAGTTCAACCCTGCGCCCGCCAAGCCTCGGCGCGTTTCGGCAGGGCCGGGCAAGGTGCCGGGCGCCGAAAATTTGCGCATCGCACCTGCCAACGGGTCAGAACTGCGGCGTCTGCTATACAAATGCGCGCAAGACATTCTTTCCTTGTGACGAATCGCCTGCTGCTTTTACCATTTGGTCAAACACACGCGCTTGGGGGTGCATCATGACAACTGGGAAATTCGGGGTATCACGCCGGGGGATGATCCTTGGCGGCGCGGCGATCGGGCTTTCGCCCGCCTTCCTGCCCCACCGTCTGCTGGCACAGGATGCCCCGATCAAGGTGGCTGGCATCTATACCGTGCCCGTCGAACAGCAATGGGTCAGCCGCATTCACAAGGCGGCCGAGGCTGCGGTGGCGGCCGGGGCGGTGGAATACACATTCACCGAAAACGTCGCAAACACCGATTATCCGCGTGTGATGCGCGAATATGCCGAAAGCGGCGTGCAGCTGATCGTGGGTGAGATTTTCGGGGCCGAGGCGGAAGCCCGCGAGGTTTGCGCCGAATATCCGGGCGTCGCCTTTCTGATGGGGTCATCCTTCATGCCGGATGCGGCGGCGAACCCGAACCTGTCGGTGTTTGACAACTATATTCAGGATGCCAGCTATCTGACCGGGATCATCGCCGGTGCGATGACAACTTCGGGCAACATCGGCATGGTTGGCGGCTTTCCAATCCCCGAGGTGAACCGCCTGATGAACGCCTTCATGGCCGGTGTGCGCGAAACCCGTGCTGATGCAACCTTCCAGGTCAGCTTCATCGGATCATGGTTTGATCCGCCCAAGGCCAAGGAAACCGCCTTTGCGATGATCGAGGCCGGGGCAGACATGCTTTATGCCGAACGCTTTGGCGTCAGTGATGCTGCCAAGGAAAAAGGCGTGCTGGCCATTGGCAACGTGATCGATACGCAGGCCGATTATCCTGAAACGGTCGTCGCCTCGGCGCTGTGGCATTTTGAGCCGACGTTCGATGCCGCTGTGGCAGCGGTCAAGGCAGGCAGCTTTGCGGCCGAAAACTATGGCACCTACAGCTACATGAAGGCCGGGGGCTGTTCACTGGCCCCGCTTGGCACATTCGAGGGCAAAGTACCTGCGGCGGCCATGGCGCTGGTGGCCGAACGGCAGGCGGGGATCATGGATGGCAGCTTTACCGTCACCGTAGATGATGCCGAGCCGAAATCGTCGTGACCCCTTCCCCAGACAAGGCGGGGGAGGTTGTCCTCCGCCTTGACGGCATTACCAAACGCTTTGGCAATCTGGTTGCGAATGACGCGATCAGCCTTGATCTGCACAAGGGCGAGATCGTGGCCCTGCTGGGCGAAAACGGTGCCGGAAAGACCACGCTGATGAACATTCTATTCGGGCATTACATGCCCGACAGTGGGGCAATCACGGCCTTCGGGTCAAGGTTGCCTGCCGGAAATCCGAGGGCGGCCCTGGCGGCGGGGATCGGCATGGTGCACCAGCATTTCGCGCTGGCCGACCAGCTGAGCGTGGCCGAAAATGTGATGCTGGGCACAGAACCCCTGTTTCGTCTGCGGCAACATCGGGCGCAGGCGCGCAGCCGGATCGCGGGTTTGGCGCAGGGGTTCGGCCTGTCGATCAACCCTGATGCGCGGGTTGCAGATTTGTCTGTGGGGGAACGGCAGCGGGTCGAAATCCTTAAGGCGCTTTATCGTGATGTGCGCATTCTGATCCTTGATGAACCGACGGCGGTGCTGACCCCGCAGGAAAGCGATGCGCTGTTTGCAACATTGCGGCGGGCGACGGCGCAGGGCCTTTCGGTGATTTTCATCAGCCATAAACTGCATGAAGTGATGGCGATTGCAGACCGTTGCGTTGTGCTGCGCCATGGACGCGTTGCAGGGATGACGGCAACCGCCGATACCGACCGGGCAAGCCTTGCAACGCTGATGGTGGGGGCTGCGCTGCCAAATGCCAGCATTGCGCCCGGTCAGGGCGGGCCGGTGCGGCTGCGATTGACCAATGTTGCGGCCCCCGGTCTGCGCGGCCTGACGCTGGGGCTGCACGGCGGCACCATTACCGGGCTGGCGGGGGTTTCGGGCAACGGGCAGGCCGCCCTTGCCGATCTGATCGGCGGTGTCACGGCGCCGATCACAGGCGAAATTGCAGTTGATGGCGTGCCGCAGGTGCAATGGACACCACGCCAGGCGCTGGCCGCTGGCGTGGGGCGCATCCCGGAAGACAGGCTGCGCACCGGCGGTATCGGCGATTTCAATCTGGCAGAAAATGCGGTGTTAGAGACATATCGCACCCGGTTTTCCCGGCACGGGCTGATGGATTGGCCCGCCATCCGCGCCCATGCGACAGAGATCATCGCCACCTGTGACGTGCGTTGTGACGGGCCGGGCCAATCCATGCGGCTGCTGTCGGGCGGCAATATGCAAAAGCTGATCCTCGGGCGTGTGCTGGGGGCCGCCCCCCGTATCATCATTGCGTCCCAGCCGGTGCGGGGCCTTGATGTCGGGGCTATCGCCTATGTTCATGCACAGCTGATCGCGGCACGCGATGCAGGGGCAGCCATCCTGCTGATCTCGGAAGACCTCGACGAAGTGCAGCGCCTGTCGGACACGATCCATGTCATCAGCGCCGGGCGGCTTTCGCCGGGATTTGCCCGTGGCAGCATCAGCCAGACAGACCTTGGCCTGTGGATGGCCGGACAGGGGTTTGATCATGCGGCTTGAACCTGTGCTTCACCCCGGCCCGATGCGCCGCATGGTGCCGCCTGCCCTGGCATTGCTGGCAACCGTGCTGGTCGCGGCCTTGCTGGCGGCCCTTGCCGGTGCCAATCCTTTTGCCGTGCTGGGGCAGATCATTGTCGGGGCGACGGGTTCTCGTCTGGCCATTCTTGAGACGTTGAACCGGGCCACGCCGCTGATCTTTACCGGGTTGGCCGTGGCCGTCGCGTTTCGGGCAAAACTGTGGAACATCGGGGCCGAGGCGCAGCTGTACGCTGGTGCCATCGTGGCCGTGTTGTTGGGGACCGGGGCGCTTGCTGCGCCGCTGGTTCTGCCGGTTTCAGCGCTGGCTGCCATGCTGGCGGGGGCCCTGTTCTTGCTGGGCCCTGTCATGCTGAAAGTGCGTCTTGGCGTGGATGAGGTGGTCACGACCCTGCTGCTCAACTTCATCATGGTGCTTTTTGTCAGCTATCTGCTGGAGGGTCCGCTGAAAGACCCCGGCGGCATGGGCTGGCCAAAATCACCGGCCCTGCTGCCCGAGGCCCGCCTGCCCCGGATTGTCGAAGGGTTGCGGCTGCACTGGGGCTTTGTCATCGCCCTATTGGCAGCTTTCGTCATCTGGGTGGTTCAGACACGCACAACCCTGGGGTTTGAGATGCGCGCCGTGGGGGCCAATCTGCGCGCCGCCCGCTTTGCCGGCATGCCGGTCACCGCCACCCTGTTGAAGACGGCACTGATATCGGGTGGGCTGGCTGCCCTTGCAGGCTGGTCCGAGGTGGCGGGTCTGAAAGGGCATCTGTCATCGGATCTTTCACCCGGCTTTGGCTATACCGGAATCATCGTTGCCATGCTGGCGCTGCTGCATCCGCTGGCCATCGTGCTGACGGCCCTGTTCGTGGCGGGCGTCTTTGTCGGGTCTGACGCGATGAGCCGGGCCGCCAATGTGCCGACCTATATTGCCGACATGCTGCTGGCTACGGCGCTGCTGACCATGGTGCTGGCGATATTGCTGACGCGGTTCCGCGTGGTGCGGGATTAACGCGATGGACCTGTTCGAAATCCTGCTGTCAGCAAGTTTTTGGGCCGCCGCGGTGCGCATCGCCTCGCCCTTGATCTTTGCCACGATGGGAGAGTTGATCTGTGAACGCGCAGGCGTGCTGAACCTTGGCATCGAGGGGATCATGGTCATCGGGGCGTTTACCGGCTGGATTGCGGTCTATGCCGGCCTGCCGCTGTGGTGGGGGGTTGGCACGGCGTTCGCGGCCGGCGCAGCCTTTGGACTGCTGCACGCGACGCTGACCGTGCCTTTTGGCCTGTCGCAGCATGTGGTGGGCCTTGGCATCACCCTGCTGGCCACGGCAACCGCATCCTTTGCCTATCGCCTGGCCCTGCCCGAGGTGACCAGCCCGCCCAAGATCGATCCGTTTCAACCCTATGAGATCCCCGTGCTGTCGCAAATCCCGCTGCTGGGCGAGGCGCTGTTTTCCCAGACGCCGCTGACCTATGCCGCGTTCGGTGTCGCCGGGCTGACGGCCTATGTGCTTTATCGCACGCCGCTTGGGCTGGCCTTGCGTGCGGCAGGCGAAAACCCGGCCGCCGTGGCGGCACAGGGCCTGTCTGTCACCGGGTTGCGGATGGGGGCTGTCATCATCGGGTCTGGGCTGATGGCCGTGGGTGGCGCATTCCTGACACTGTCGGCCTTTTCCAGCTTTTTCTTCGACATGGTCAACGGGCGCGGCTGGATCTGCATTGCGCTGGTGGTTTTTGGCGCATGGCGGCCGGGCAAGGCCTTGCTGGGCGCGTTGCTGTTCGCAGCTTTTGATGCCTTGCAGATCCGCCTGCAGCAAACGTCCATCGGCGCGGTTGTGCCCTATCAGGCGTTCCTGATGCTGCCTTACCTTTTGTCAATCCTTGCGCTGATCGTCATGTCACGCCGGGCCGCGGTGCCTGCGGCCCTGATGGTGCCTTACAACAAGGGGGAACGCTGATGCTCGATCTTGTCATCAAAGGGGGCACGTTGCCGGATGGGCGCGTCGCCGATATTGCCATAAAGGGTGACCGGATTGTCGATGTTGGCCCTGTCACCACCCCGGCGGCCCGGGTGATTGATGCCAGCGGTGATCTTGTCGCGCCGCCGTTTATCGACCCGCATTTCCACATGGACGCTGTGCTGAGCTATGGCAAACCGCGCGTCAATGCCTCGGGCACGCTGTTGGAAGGGATCAGCCTGTGGGGCGAATTGCGCGATCAGGCCAGCGTTGATGACATGGTGACCCGCGCCGTCACCTATTGCGACTGGGCGGTCAGCATGGGTTTGCTGGCGATCCGGACGCATGTCGACACGACGCCAGACCATCTGCGCGGTGTCGAAGCGATGCTGGAGGTCAAGCGCCGCGTTGCCCCCTATCTTGACCTGCAGTTGGTGGCCTTTCCGCAGGATGGGCTGTACCGCAGCAAGACAGGGCGGCAGAATGTCTTGCGCGCGCTGGACATGGGTGTCGATGTGGTGGGCGGCATTCCGCATTTCGAACGGACAATGGACGAAGGGGCGGAATCCCTGCGTGACCTTGCCCGTATCGCCGCCGAACGCGGCCTGATGTGGGACGTGCATTGCGACGAGACTGATGACCCGATGTCCCGCCATGTGGAAACCATGGCGCGCGAGGTGACACGGCACGGTCTTGGTGGCCGAGCAGCCGGCAGCCACCTGACAAGCATGCATTCCATGGACAATTACTATGTGTCGAAATTACTGCCCCTGATCGCGGAAAGCGGGATGACCGCCATCCCCAATCCGCTGATCAACATCACCCTTCAGGGCCGCCATGACACCTACCCCAAACGCCGCGGCCTGACCCGCGTCAAGGAAATGCAGGCCATGGGGATTGCCGTGGGCTGGGGGCAGGATTGTGTGCTGGACCCGTGGTATTCGCTTGGCACGGCAGATATGCTGGATGTGGCCTTCATGGGCCTGCACGTCGCGCAAATGACGCATCCGGCCGAAATGGCCCGCTGCTTTGACATGGTCACTACCGTGAACGCACAGATCATGGGCCTGTCCGATCTTGGCCTGCGCAAGGGCGCATGCGCTTCGCTGGTGGTGCTGGATTCCGGATCACCGACCGAGGCAGTGCGCCTGCGCCCAGACCGGCTTTGCGTGATCTCCAAGGGCAAGGTCGTGTCGGAAAAGGCCCGCAATGACAGCCGCCTGTCACTGTCCGGTCGCCCTGCGACGGTGCGCAGGCGGCATCAGCCGTAGCGGCGAGTGGCGTTTACAGAACGTACCGCGCGATATCGGCGCTGCGTGCCAATTCCCCAAGGTTCTTTTCGACGAAGGCTGCGTCGACGGTGACGGCCTCACCGCTCCGGTCCGGTGCGGTGAAGGACAACTCTTCAAACACCCGCTCCATCACCGTATAAAGCCGCCGCGCCCCGATATTCTCGACCGCCCGGTTCACCTCGGCCGCGATCCGCGCCAGGGCCGCAATCCCATCCGGCGTAAAGGTTACCGCCACGCCCTCTGTGCCCATCAGCCCGGTGTATTGCCGCGTCAGCGCATTGTCCGTCTCGGTCAGGATGCGCACGAAATCCTCTTCCGTCAGCGGCTGCAATTCCACCCGTATCGGCAAGCGCCCCTGCAATTCCGGCAGCAGGTCGCTTGGCTTTGCCACATGGAACGCCCCGCTTGCGATGAACAGGATATGGTCCGTTTTCACCGGCCCATACTTCGTTGAAACCGTCGTCCCCTCGATCAGCGGCAACAAATCCCGCTGCACGCCTTCGCGGCTGACATCCGCCCCGCGCGCATCCGCCCGTGCGCAGATCTTGTCGATCTCGTCCAGAAAGACGATCCCGTTTTCCTGCACCGCCTCCAAGGCCTGCGCCTTGACCACCTCATCATCCAGCAGTTTGTCTGCCTCTTGCCCGATCAGCAGGTCATAGCTTTCCGCCACCGTGACCCGGCGCTTGCTGGTTCGCCCGCCAAAGGCCTTGCCGAACAGGTCTTGCAGACCCTGCATCTGGCTTTCCATACCCGGCATGCCGCCCATCATCGGCATCGCTGGCCCCGCATCCACCACGTCGATCTCGATCACCGTTGCGTCCAGTTCCCCCCGCTTCAGCTTGCCCCGGAACATCTCGCGCGTCTGGTCCCGCGCATCCTTGCCCGCCAGCGCCTCGATCACCCGGTCCTCCGCCGCCCCCCGCGCCTTTGCCCGCACATCCTCGCGCATATGGCTGCGCGTCTCGATCATCGCCGCATCCACCAGATCACGGATGATGCTGTCCACGTCGCGGCCCACATAGCCCACTTCAGTGAACTTCGTCGCCTCTACCTTCAGGAACGGCGCCCGTGCCAACCGCGCCAGACGGCGGCTGATTTCCGTCTTGCCCACCCCCGTCGGCCCGATCATCAGGATGTTCTTCGGATACACCTCATCCCGCAGATCATCGCCCAATTGCTTCCTGCGCCAGCGGTTCCGCAAGGCCACCGCCACCGCCCGCTTCGCCTCGCGCTGGCCAATGAT
>JALOSO010000152.1 GCA_025458385.1 Paracoccaceae bacterium
TCGCCATAGCGCAAGGCATTGGCACTACCGCTGGAGCGTTCGGCAATCAGGTCACGCTCCACCTCGATGATCAGGTCCGTATCCCCAAGCCGCACCTTATCGCCCACCGTGGGGCCATACATATCGGCATAAGTGGACCGAGAGATTGATACCGGCATCTAAAGCCCCCCCATCACGCGCCCGTTGAACCCGTAGACCACGCGCGCCCCGCCATAGGGCACAAGCCGCACCTCGCGCGTTTGCCCCGGTTCAAACCGCACCGCCGTGCCCGCCGGAATATCCAGCCGCATGCCCTGTGCCGCCGCGCGGTCAAAGCTCAGCCCCGGATTGGTTTCCGCGAAATGATAATGACTGCCCACCTGAATGGGCCGGTCGCCCGTATTGGCCACCATCAGCACCGTCTGCGCCAAGCCTTCGTTCAGCAGGATCTCGCCTGCGGCAGGCATGATTTCACCGGGGATCATTTGCGCATCCGCCCCAAAAGGAAGCCTGCGCCCAAGGCCAGCACCACCGACAGGACCGCCACGACAGGCTCAATCCCGTGCGGGTGGAAATGCGCACCGTCATGGGCAAAGGCAATTGACGGAAACGATATCATGATCAATGTATTGCGCAGCATATCTCACCTTTTGCTTTAGCGGATCGGGTGGTGCACCGTCACCAGTTTCGTGCCATCCGGAAAGGTCGCCTCGACCTGCACGGAATGGATCATGGCGGGCACGCCCTCCATGCATTGGCTGGCCGTGATCACATGCCCGCCCGCCTGCATGAGGTCAGCCACCGAACGGCCGTCGCGCGCGCCTTCCACCACGAAATCCGTAATGATCGCAATGGCTTCGGGGTGGTTCAGCTTGACCCCGCGTTCCAGCCGCCCCCGCGCCACCATGGCCGCGAGGCTGACCAGCAGCTTGTCCTTTTCCCGTGGAGTCAGATTCATCTGTTGTCCCTACATCTGCCAGACGCGCGGCAAGGCGCGCCCCGTCAAAACCCCCAGCACGCGTGCAATCTGGCACCGCAAGGGCCAGCCATCGTCTGCCATCACCCGCACCATCAGCTTGCCGTCAAACGCGCTGGCCGCAGCCCCCGCGCCCAGCACCGCACGCACCGGGCCAAGCGCATCTTCCGCCCCCTGCCCGATCATCGCCAGCGAAGCAAAGGCCCGCGCGCCATCAAGGCCCGCAAGCCCCGACCCCAAGGCCGCATCCGTCAGGCGCAGCGGCTCCAACAGCCGCAAATGCCCGCCCTGCCAGACCTCGCGCCGGTCCGAAAACGCCACGCTGGCAACAGTTTCCTGCATCGCAGCCCGCCCCAGCACCACCGCCTCCAAAAGCAGACAGCCCGCCCCCGGCCCAAGGTCCACCCGCGTGGTCCGCATCAGCGCCGCGCCATTGAACAGGATGGTTTCCTGCGGCAACCAGTCCAGCCAGCCGCCCGCCCCCACCTGCAAATTCACCGCAACCCGCGCTTGGCCGCCCTGCGCCAGATAGGCCCGCTCTGCCGTCTGCGTGGTTGCAACCGCGCGCACGCCCGGCTCTGCTGCCAGCCCGTAGCGCAGAAAATCCCCCGCCGTCAGCCCGCCCGATGTGTTCAGGAACACCACCTCCGGCAGCGCCCCCACATGCGGCAGAATGGCCTTGGCAGACCCCTGCTGGCGCAAGTCCAGCAGGCCCGCAGGCCCAAGGCGAACCTCGGCATGGCCCATGGCGCGCTGGTGCAACTGGGTGGGGTGGGCGGTCATGCCCCAAGTCAGCCCCGGATGCCCGCGCCGCATCAAGATCAGCCCTTTGCACAGCGCCCGGAAAATGTTCAGACCTTGGCGCGCCGCCCAAAAAGAATGCCGCTTGCACAAAAACCGGGCGATTGCGGGTTACACCGCCATCAGGGCCGCCATAGCCCGGTGATGCCTGTCCACCTCTGCCCGCAGCGCCTCCAGCGTCTGGTCCGTGGTCACGAACATGCGGAACAGCGCGTCCAGATTGTGAAACAGCATTGCCCCCACGGCGATCGGGTCCAGTGCCGCCCGGATATGCCCACGCGCCTGCAAGGCCGCAATCAGCGCCACCACCTGCCCCTGCAACCGCCCATCCAGCGCCACATAATTCCGGCTGGAAGGCTTTTCCGGTGACTGGATCGTCATCGCCATCGCCGTGCGCCACATATCCTTGGACAGGTAATGCAGCGAATGATCATAGTAGCCATGCACCAGTTGCGACAGCGCCCCCACCACATCCGGCGGCGGGTCCGTCACCGTTGCCTCGCCTGCCGCCAACACCTCTTCCACCTCGCGGCTGACAATTGCCACCAGCAGATCGCCCTTGGTCGGGAAATAATTATAGACCGTGCCCGCACTGACCCCAGCCAGCGCTGCAATCGCCTCCATCCGCACCGCGTCAAAGCCCAGGGTCCGAAACATCTGCGCTGCCGCATGGATGATCCGCTCGGTCCGGTCCGCCTTGTGCTTTGCCCGCAAGCCCATTTTCAAACCGCCCAATATTTGGAGTTGACTTCAAAAATGAACGAACTCCATTCTGCTGGCAAGACGTGATTGATCCCCCTGATGGAGAGCCCCATGCGCCTGCTTGCCACCTCTGCCCTTGCCCTGTTCGCGGCCACGCCCGTCATGGCACAGGAAATCAACGCCCTTGTCTGGTGTGACCATACCGACCCCGCCCTGCTGGAACCCTTTACCGCCGCCACAGGCATCACCGTCAACGTCAAGGAATACGAAGGCACCGCCGCAGGCCTTGCCATTCTGGAACAATCCCAGCCCGGCGATTGGGATGTGATGGTGATCGACGGCGTTGATGTGGGCCGCGCCGTGGATGCGGGCCTGCTTGCCGAACTGCCGGCCGATGCCCTGCCCACGGCCGACTTCTTCCCCGAAGTGGTGATGGCCGAACAGAACGGCCGCGATGGCAAGATTTACGCGGTCACCGAAAAATTCGGCTACAACACCATCGCCTTTGACAAGACCAAGGTTGACCCTGCGGATATGGAGGATTGGGCGGCGCTGACATCCGGCAAATACGATGGCCGCATCATGATCTATGATTACTACGTGCCGATCATGGGGCTGGCGGCTGTGGGCAACGGCCTTGCCACCGCTGATCTGACGGTCGAGACTTTGGCCAGCCTGAAAGACCCGCTTCTGGCGCTGAAGGCCGCCGCCGCGCAGGTGGGTGACGTTGTCTCCTCGCAAACCGCGCTTGCCACGGGCGAGGTGGATATCATCGTCGGCGGCGGCGAATGGCTGACCGCCGTCCTGATGGCCGATAACCCCAACCTTGACTGGACCATCCCGAAACAGGGCGCCGTCCGCTGGGCACAGTCCATCGCCGTGCTGCAGGCCAGTGCAAACAAGGACGCCGCCCTGCAATTCGTGCAATACATCGTCAGCCCCGAAGGCCAGGCGCGGCTTGCCACGTCAAGCTGCTACTGGGGCATGCCCGCCAACACCAAGGCCGGTGACGTGCTGACGCCTGAACAGAAGGCCGTGCTGCGGTGGGATAATCAGCCCGAATACCTGTCGCGCGCTCAGCTTTACCCTGTGGCCGATGCCGCCCTTGATACCGCCATGCAGGATCTGTGGACGACCGTTCTGCAAGCCGAATGAAGGGCGAACGCCGCCTTGCAAGCTTGATGCTGGCACCCGCTGTCCTGTGGGTGCTGGTCTTTTTCGTGTTACCGTTTGCGGGCATGGTGGCGCTGTCCTTCGCGCGCCTGCAGGGCCGCACCGTTGAACAGGGCTTTTATGCCGAAAATTACGCGCGCTTCTGGTCTGACCCCGCCATCTTCAAGGGCCTGATCGTCAGTTTGGAAATCACCGCCACCGTCACCATCATCTCCCTTCTGCTCGCCTACCCGCTGGCCTGGATCATCGCCATGCGCGTGCCCGAACGCTGGCAACGCCTTGCCCTGCTGCTGGCTGTGCTGCCGTTCTGGACCAGTTATGTCGTCCGTTCATATTCCTGGCTGTTGGTGTTGGGGCAAAAGGGCGTCATCAACAACGCCCTGATCGGTGCCGGGCTGATTGCCGAACCGCTGACCCTGTCAGCCAGCCGCACCGGCACCGTCATCGGTTTCGTGCATTTCTTTGTCATGCTCCTGACCCTGACCATCTATGCCAACCTGCGCCAACTGCCCCCCAACTATGCCCGCGCGGCGGCTGATCTGGGGGCAAGCCGCTGGCAGACCTTTGCCCATGTCATCTTGCCGCTGACCCTGCCCGGCATCATCACCGGCGCCTTCCTGACTTTTGTTCTGTGCATTGGCGACTATATCACCCCGCAAATTCTGGGCGGCGGGAATGAACTGACCTTGCCGCAGATCATCATGATGCAAATGGGCCGGCAGGGAAATTTCCCGATGGCCGCAGCCCTGAGCGTGGTATTGATGGGCACGGTCATCCTCGCCTACCTTGCCTGCGCCCGCTGGTTGAGGCTCGACCGGATATGACCCGCGCCAAAAAATTTCGACGAAATTTTTTCCACGAATTTTCGTCGAAAATTCGTGCCCGGAATTTCCCAAATTCCGGGTCCTCCAGATGAAAATCCTGGCCCCCCTTTACATGGCCGCGCTTTACGCCTTTATCTTCCTGCCCGTCATTGTGCTGGTGGTGTTCAGCTTTCAGGATGGCCGCTTGCCCGTGCCGCCGCTGAAAGGCGTCACGCTGAAATGGTATGCTGACGTCCTGTCCGACCGTGCCCTGCTGTCGGCCCTGTGGAACTCCCTCCTGGTCGCCATCGTTTCCTCGGCCATTGCCCTGACCCTTGGCTTTCTCGCCGCTGTGGCCCTTGCCCGCACCATCCTGCCCGGCTCGGCCCTGATCCGCGGCCTTCTCATCGCCCCCATGACCGTCAGCTACCTCATCATCGCCCTTGGCCTGATGAACCTCTGGCGCGATCTTGGCTTGTCTGTCTCACTTTGGGCCACCGGCATCGGCCATGTCGTCATCAACCTGCCCCTGTGTTTTGCCATCCTTTACGCCGCCATGGGCGATCAACAGCGCAGCGCCGAACGCGCCGCGCGTGATCTTGGCGCATCCGAACCCCGCGTGCTCTGGCACGTCACTGCGCCCATGCTGCTGCCTTCCCTGCTGGCCGCGTTCTTCCTGTCCGTCACCTTCTCTTGGGATGAATTCATCATCGCCTTCCTGCTGACGCGGTTCGACGTCACCTTGCCCGTTGAAATCTGGTCGCTGCTGAAATCCGGCCTCAGCCCAAAGACCAATGCCGTGGGGGCGCTGGTGTTTCTGGTGTCGGTTGCCGCGGTGATCATCCTTGAACTGACGGTTTTTCGAAAGCGCCGCGCATGACAGCCCCGGTATCCCTGCGCCGTGTGACGCAAGTCTATGGCAACCAGACGGCATTGCACGGCATCGATCTGGAGATTGCCGCCGGTGAATACATCGTCCTCCTCGGCCCCTCGGGCTGCGGCAAGACCACGCTTCTCAACATCATCGGTGGCTTTGCCGCCCCCACTGCGGGTGATGTGCTGATCGGCGCACGCTCCATGGCGGGGGTTGCGCCAAAGGACCGCCCCACCACCACCGTCTTTCAGGACTACGCGCTGTTTCCGCATATGAGCCTTGCCGATAACGTTGCCTTCGGCCTGCGGATGCGCGGTGTAGCCGCCGCCGCCCGCCGCGCCAAGGCCATGGAAATGCTGGAGATGGTCGGCCTCGCCGCCATGGCTGACCGCCGCCCGCATGCCCTGTCGGGTGGCCAGCGCCAGCGCGTGGCCCTTGCCCGCGCCTTGGCCGTTGAACCCGATGTGCTGCTGCTGGATGAACCCTTGGGTGCCTTGGACCTGAAGCTTCGCCGCCAGATGCAGGACGAGTTGAAAGCCATCCAGCGCCGCATCGGCACGACCTTTGTCCACGTGACCCACGATCAGGAAGAGGCGATGGCCATCGCCGACCGCATCGTGGTGATGAACGCAGGCCGCATCGCCCAGGCCGCCCCCGCGCGTGAGGTCTACCTGCACCCGGCCAGCCTGTTTGTGGCCGAATTCATGGGCGAGGTGAACAAGATCCCCCTGACAAACGGCCACTCCCCCCTTGGCCCGCTGCACCCCGGCCAATTCTCGCAAAAAACCGGCACGCTTTGCATCCGCCCCGAGGCCATCGGCACATCAGGTCCCCTCACCCTCGGCCCCGCCCGCATCACCGACCTAGCGTTCTTCGGCACCCATATCCGCGCGCATATGGCCCCGCTTGCCGCGCCGGACCTGACGCTGATCGTGCACCTGCCCCAAGGCGCGCAGGCCACCCCCGGCGATGAGATCACCCTGTTTGCCCGCGATGCCGTGCTGGTAGCGGATAGGCCATGACCCGCCCCACGATCCCCTCAGGCGGATTACGGAAACGCATTGCGTTTCCCCGCCTGCGTGGCCCCCTTGCCGCATGTCCGCTGGCCCCCACACCACCAAAGGCCAGCCCCCGACCGGGCGGGGGCTGGCCGGGGGCTTTGGGCCCCCGTCCGGTCCCGCCACAATCGGCATCGCGTGGTCATGGCAATGGCCGTGCCCAAAGCACGAAACCTTCCAGAAAGGCCCGGCCATGACCCCAGAAAACTGGTGGCGCACCCAAACCCTGCCTGACGGCGTCACCCTGATCGACGAACCCCACATCCACCCCTTCTACCGCTGCAACGTCTGGCACATCCGCGGCCGCGATGGCGATATGCTCGTAGACAGCGGCATGGGCGTTGTCAGCCTGCGCCAGCACATCCCCCTTGTCACCGAACGCCCCCTGCAGGCCGTCGCCAGCCACACGCATTTCGACCATATCGGCAACCACCATGAATTCGATTGCCGCCTGTGCCACGCCGCCGAAGCCCATATGATGCGCGCACCCGACCGAAAGGCCATTCTCGCCGATCCCTACGTCACCGACGACATCTTCATCACTATGCCCCCCGGCAATTACCAATCCCACACCTACACCGTCGCCCCCGCCCCTGCCACGCGCTTGCTATGGGATGGTGACATGATCGATCTGGGTGATCGCCATTTTGAGGTGATCCACACCCCCGGCCATTCCCCCGGCGGCATTGCCCTGTGGGAGGCCGCGACCGGCATCCTGTTTGCCGGCGATATTGTCTATGATGGCCCGCTGATCGAAGATGCCTATCACAGTAACGCCCGCGACTATTACGCCAGCATGGTGAACCTCTATCACCTGCCCGTCCGCGTGGTTCACGCCGGACATTTCCCCAGCTATGATGGCGCGCGGCACCGCGAAATCATCCGCAAATGGCTGGACGACAAGGAAAAAGCATGACCTTCAACCAACCCCTTGGCGGCAATGACATGCCCCGCGCCGGTGGCCCTGGCACCATGATGCGCCTGCCCAGCCAAGCCACTGCCGCTGGCCTGCACGCCGCTTTCATCGGCATCCCCATGGATCACGGCACTTCCTTCCGCCCCGGCACCCGCCTTGGCCCCCGCCAGATCCGGCAGGAATCCGCCATGCTGCGCCCCTTCAACATGGCCAC